>JABHYI010000127.1 GCA_018656255.1 Bacteroidota bacterium | reverse complement strand
TGTCTCTGGTAACTACCCTCATCCAAGGTGGGCACTTAAAAATTCCGTTTCCTTTTGAGTAGGCTTGAGAGAGTAACTCTGTCATCCCATACTCGCTGTGTATCGTTTCTACCCCAAATCCTTTTGAGAGTTTTTCGTGTAAGGCTTCTTTAATAAGTTCTTTTCTGCGGCCTTTCATGCCGCCAGTTTCCATAATGATAGTATGCTCTAGATTAAAAGTGTGCGCTTCTATAAGGTCTAAAAGAGCGTAAGAAACCCCTAATAACAGTGTTTTTTTATTTTGTAGCTCCAGCGCTTTTATGGTGCTGGCCAATGCATCTAGATTGTCTAGATAAAACCCGCTTTTAGGCTGTTTGCTCATGGCAATAAGCATATCTACCATATAGACCAGTGAAGAGCCTTCACTTTCAAGATAGCTTGGTAAAAGCGCTAGTATGGTATAGTCTTCTATTGGACCATATTGTTGTTTAAAGGCTGTTGTAAAACTAGTTTTGTATAGTTTTAAATCTGCCACATAATGTTTGCTAGTTGTATTTGATGTGGTACCACTGCTGGTAAATATTTTTTCTGCAACATAATTGTTTGCTAAAATAGGCTGTTGCTTAAAAAAAGTAATGGGTAGAAATGGGATATCACTAATTTTTAAAACCTTGTGTGGGTTTACCTTTATAAGATCACAATAGGTCTTGTATACAGAAAGGTTCTCATACTGAAATTTGAAAACCTGAAGTGCTTTTTTTTCAAATTCTAGTTGTGTTTGTATGTTGAAAACGGGTATAGTTGGCATTTTAAAATTTCCGAAGTGACACCCCAAAAGTACACAATAATATTAGGTAAAGGGTCTTTTTCTATAAACCTACTAAAAATAAAAAGAGGCTGTCTTATGTGAAAGACAGCCTCTTTAATTACAATGAAATGTGTGCTTATTCTACAATCAATTTTGTAGTTGTAACTGCGCCGTTTTGCACCGCTTTTACAATGTACATTCCAGCTGTTAAGCTTTGAATATTTACAAGGTTAGCATTTTCTGTGGTAAGCACTTGTTTTCCAAGAATATCAAAAATTTGTAAAGACATAGGGCTATTGCTAGCTCCTTTGACTTGGATGAAAGTGTTTGCAGGGTTAGGTGTCATCACAAAACCTTGGATGGTATTTTCATTAGCCCCTAAGTCATTTGCAAAATCAGAAAGGCTTCTTGCAGTAATATAGTAGCTACCATCGTTACGCTCTGTAATAATACCAGCGACTACAGTGGTGTCACTTGTTGGCACATCTGCATCGATGTAGTCTGCGTCATAGAAAGATGTTCTAAATGTATAATTTCCACTTTGAGTAAGCATTTGATACTCTGTTCCTACAATCCAAGTTGGGTTTGTAGCAGCATCAATAACTGCATACTCAAAGATGCGCACATACTCAGATTCATAATTGTTTGGATTTGCATTTAAATCTGAAGCCAGTACAGATTGCGCTACAATTGCATTGCCAGTAGAAGAAGCAGAAATATTCATTGTTGGTCTAAACTGCATCATTCCTCCAAATTCATCTAGTGTTCCTGTAAGACCAGTGATACCATCACCAGCAACAAGTGCAGAACTTATAATTGCATTGTTGTCATCAATTAAAATTGCAGCAGTACCATCTTCAATAAATTTTTGATTTCTAAAACCTTGAACAAAAGTAACAACTGCCTCACCGTTTAATGTATAATCATTCCCAATGGTACCAGCTCTTAATTCAGCAATTGTATTTACTGTAGATCCTGGCTCACATGATGGTGAGTTAATAGTGTTTGAGATGTCGCAATTTTCGCTCGTTAAACCGTAGGTGAAATCTACTCCTTCATTTACGCCAGAGATTGTAATTTCTCCAGATGCGCTTGATGATGGATTATCTCCACTAACAGTTCCTTGTGATGCTGTAAAAGTATATGCCGCTGTTCCACCACCTGTAAATCCAAGGGTAGTGGTGTAAGTGTCTACACCAGATGTTACCATGTCACAAGTAACACTTACTACAAAAAGACTTATTGGGCATGCAGAAGAACAATCTATATTTGATGCTCTTGGCGTAGGAGTTCCTGTGCAAAAACCATTTGTTGAAGCATCAAATTGAAGAGACTCAACATCCTTCAAACCGTTTTGATTCTCATCCCACTGCGTGGTTTGATTTAATCCAGTCAAAAGCTCTACATCATCATCGTCACTAGTTCCGTAAACAACAGCGTCTACAAGACCACTGCTTGTAACTGACGTTCCGTCAGGAAAGTTTGCTGCATCTGCTGAGTAAATAGCAATTGCATCTGCTCCGTTTTGAATAGTGTTGTCTGGTCCCATAATGATATCTGCTCCAGGGAAAAGATCACTTCCAATAATAAAATATCCATTAGAGTCAGAAGAAAATCCTGTAAGGTCCAGGGTTCTGTAACTTTGATCACTGTTACCATTATAAAACACAACGATGTACCCATTTAAAGATTGGTTTGAAGATTCAGTAAGAATCTCAAGAAATTCCATATCATCGGTGCTAGTTTGATCTGCATCAATCTCTACGATTTTAATATTTTGTGCAATAGATAGCGTTGCAAAAAGCATTGCAACCAATAGTGTAATTTTTTTCATTGTTGTTTGTTTTTAAATTTTGAGTAAATATACTCATTTAGAGCCCTTTCATAAAAATAATTACAATAATTTAACCGTAGCTTAATATTAGTGACTTGATAAGTCTATATCTTTAAAAATTGATAATTTTACAGTAATTAAATACGGGTACTATTTTACAGGATGAAAAAAAAAGACACTACAATACTACTAGTAGATGATGAACTAGATATTCTAGAAATCATTGGGTATAACTTATCTGCAGAGGGTTATAATGTGGTTACGGCCCAAAATGGTGTGGAAGCTATTAAAAAAGCTAAAAAACACAAGCCTGAACTTATAATACTAGATGTAATGATGCCACAAATGGACGGTATTGAGGCTTGTGAAAAGTTACGACTGATTCCAGAGTTGTCTGAGACAGTAATTACATTTCTTACAGCACGTGGCGAAGACTATTCTCAAGTTGCTGGTTTTGAAGCAGGGGCAGATGATTATATTACAAAACCAATCAAGCCTAAGGTGCTTACCAGTAAGGTGAAATCTTTACTGCGCAGGTTTAAAACCCAAGATGATTCACAACAAATACTTAAACTGGGTAATATAACCATTAACAGAGAGGAGTATAAAATCTTTGTAGATACTCAAGAAATGGTTTTGCCTAGAAAAGAATTTGAGCTGCTATCTTTGTTAGCATCAAAACCAGGTAAGGTGTTTAAAAGAGAAGATATTTTAGATCGTGTTTGGGGTAATGATGTTGTCGTTGGTGGCAGAACTATTGATGTACACATTCGTAAATTAAGAGAAAAAATAGGCGAACAAAAGTTTAAAACTATAAAAGGAGTAGGGTATAAGTTTGTAGAATAATGCTAAAAAAATTTAATAAAACATATCGATTTGCACTTCTTACCGCGGCCTATGCGAGCATTATTTCGATGCTCATCTTAGGGATTTTTTTGCAGGTTATATCTGGGTTTAATCTGTGGCATATTTTTGTTTTTGGAATCAGTTTTTTTGTTATTTGTTTTGCCCTTATCCAATACAGATTAGAGCGTTTTATATACAAAAGAATTAAAAACATGTATGATGATATCTCCCTTTTAGACGCTACATCTTTTAGCCAAAAGAGCATTTCTACAGACATGGAAACCCTAACGGCAGAAGTGGGTCGTTTTGCTGAAAACAAAAAAATTGAAATTGAAACCTTGAAGGTAAGAGAGAATTACCGCAAAGAGTTTATAGGTAATGTCTCTCATGAACTTAAAACCCCTTTATTTACTGTACAGGGATATATATTAACTCTGCTCGATGGCGCCTACAAGGACAAGGCGGTGCGTAAAAAATATTTAAAGAGAGCCAATAAAGGAGTAGAGCGATTACTGTATATTATCAAAGACCTTGATATGATTACTCAGTTAGAAGTTGGAGGCCTTACCCTGGAAAAAGAAAACTTTAATATTATAAAACTTGTCAAAAACGTTTTTGATTTACTAGAGATGAAGGCCACTAAGAAAAATATTTCTCTGGTGTTTGACAAACACTATAAAGAGAGTATTAAAGTCTATGGCGACCAAGAGCGTATACAACAAGTGCTCTCCAATTTAATTGTAAACTCTATAAAGTACGGTAAAGACGATGGTACTACAGAAATTAGTGTAGAGCATCTTGTTAAAGATAAAGTAATTATTAGGGTTACAGATAATGGCGAAGGCATTCATAAGGAGCACTTACCTAGACTTTTTGAGCGTTTTTACAGGGTAGATAAAAGTGGTTCAAGAAAAGAGGGTGGTAGTGGCCTGGGGCTTTCGATAGTCAAGCACATTATAGATGCTCATCATGAAAATATATATGTAGAGAGCCAACACGGTATTGGTTCTGAGTTTTCCTTTACAATGCAGCTAAGCAACTAAACCCAAAAATTGTTTTGCCCAATTAGGTAAAACAAAAGTATTAATAATTGCCACTGGGGGATATTTCCTTAATTTTGCCAAAAACAAAAATTTTGGGTAGTAAAAACAAACTAAAACGATTTAGAGAGAATGATACTTTTTCTAATGTTGTACAACCCTCTCGGGCAGAGGCCGAATCTGACGGGCTGCTTTTAAAGGGAAATTGGAACAAAAATTTTTTCAAAAATGACAATCCCATTGTCTTAGAATTGGGATGTGGTAAAGGAGAGTATACTGTCAATCTTGCCAAGATGTATCCTAACAAAAACTTTTTGGGTGTAGATATTAAGGGTGCTCGTTTTTGGAGAGGCGCCAAAACTGCCCTTGAAGATGGGTTGGATAATGTAGGTTTTTTAAGGACTCAAATAGAGCTTATAGACGGCCTTTTTGATCAAAACGAAGTAGACGAAATTTGGATAACTTTTCCAGATCCGCAAATAAAATACAAACGCACCAAGCATAGATTAACCAATGAAGATTTTTTAAATAAGTATAAAAAAATTCTAAAACCAAAAGGAATCATGCATCTTAAAACAGATAGTGAATATATGCACGGCTATACCCTAGGGCTATTAGAAGGTTTAAAACTCCCTATAGATTTTGCCCACCATGATGTGTATGGTATTGGAGACCATGCTCCACAGCAGGTTGTTGGTATTCAGACATTTTATGAGCGTCAATATCTTGAAGTGGGTAAAAAAATCACCTACATACGTTTTGGTTTTTCTTCTTAAAAAATACCGTATCTTCACATAGTACAAATGGCCCTACTTTTCAACTTTATTATTGGTTTTTCCGCAGCTTTTATTGGAGTAATCCCTCCGGGACTCATCAATATGTCTGCCGCTAAAATAAGTATGAAAGAAGGCAGAAGAAATGCAACACTTTTCTCTTTGGGTGTATGTGTTACTGTAATGCTACAAACCTATATTGCGCTTCTGTTTGCTAGATATCTAGAAAAAAATCCAGATGTTATTGCTTCTCTAGAACAAGTTGCACTTGGAATTTTCATTTGTATAACCATTTACTTTCTTTTTATTGCCAAAGATACTCGTAGGGCGATTCCTGATAACTTGGTTAGAAAATCTAAAAAGAAACGTTTTTTCGGTGGCATATTTATTGCCTCACTTAATGTTTTGCCGCTTCCATATTGGGTATACGTTAGTGTTACTTTTTCTGCTTTTGGATGGTTTTCTTTTGACACCCCAGAATTACTAACTGCTGTTTTGGCCTCTGGTTTAGGTACTTTTATTATGCTGAGGTTATACATCCATTTTTTTAAACGAAAAGACACCTCCATAAATACGCCCCTTAAGGTAAACATGAATTTTATTATTGGTGCTGTCACAGCTTTAATCTCTTTAATTACAGCTTTTAAAATCTTCAAAGATTTATAACCATGGAGCAGCTTTCTTTTTTTCAAAGGGTTTATAAAGTTGTACTTCAAATACCCTATGCAAAGGTCACCAGCTATGGGGCTATTGCAAATTACCTGGGTAGTAAGGGCAGTGCTAGAATGGTAGGATGGGCCATGAATGCTAGTAAAAAGCATGAAATTCCAGCCCATCGTGTGGTTAACAAAAAAGGCCTGCTCACTGGAAAACATCATTTTCAAGGAACTAGTCTTATGCAGCAATTGTTAGAATCAGAAGGGATTCAAGTAGTAGATTTTCAGATTCAAAACCTAGAGACTCATTTTTGGGACCCTCAACAAGAATTACCTCCAGAGAACTAAACTAGTTAAAGCAACTTTAACTAAAAAGGCCAGCGGTAATCATTGAAATCATTTCAATGTGGAGCTGTATTTTCTTAAGTTTTACAATTATCTTTGTACTTTAGAATCTATCTAAATACCGAAAAAGAGTAATGATGAAATTTAATAAAAGTGACATCCTTCTAGCCCTTGAAACTATTACTATAGCCGGGGAGGGTGAGAACATGGTAGCCAGCGGCGCTGTTACTAACGTAATGACATTTGCAGATGAGGTTGTTGTAGACATCACTATGGCTACCCCAGCACTGCACATAAAAAAACGTGCAGAAGCAGATATTATAAAAACCATACAAGAAAAGGTTTCTTTACAGGCAAAAGTACAAGTTAATATTACCATGCAAGCTCCTGCAAAGCCTTCTAACCCAAACCTTATTAAAGGGAAACCTATTGCTGGTATAAAAAACATAATAGCTATTGCCTCTGGTAAAGGAGGTGTGGGGAAATCTACAGTAACGGCAAACCTTGCAATTACACTCTCAAAAATGGGATTTAAAGTAGGGGTATTGGATGCAGATATCTATGGTCCTTCTATTCCAATAATGTTTGATCTGGCCAATGAAAGACCACTTTCTGTAAATGTTGACGGAAAAAGCAAAATGAAACCTGTAGAGAATTATGGAGTAAAGGTTTTGTCTATAGGGTTTTTTACCAAACCAGACCAGGCCGTTATATGGAGAGGCCCTATGGCTTCTAAGGCCTTAAACCAATTAATATTTGATGCAGCCTGGGGAGAGCTTGATTTTATGCTACTGGATTTACCTCCAGGGACGGGAGATATTCACTTAAGCATCATGCAATCTCTGCCTATTACAGGTGCTGTAGTGGTGAGCACACCGCAAACAGTAGCCTTAGCAGATGCCAAAAAAGGTGTTGCCATGTTCCAACAAGAGAGCATTGATGTGCCTGTTTTGGGTATTATAGAAAATATGGCTTATTTTACACCTGCAGAATTACCTGATAACAAGTACTATATATTTGGCAAACAAGGTGCAAAGCATTTGGCAGAAGATTCAAAAATTCCATTTCTAGGAGAGTTGCCTTTGATACAAAGCATAAGAGAGGCCGGAGATGCAGGTCACCCAGTGGCGCTTCAAGATGGAACTGCCATTGAAGAGATTTTCATTGATATTACAAAAAATGTGGTACGTGAAACTGTGAAGAGAAACAAAGCATTACCAGCAACTCAGGCAATTCAAATAACCACAATGGCAGGGTGTAGCGCCGTAAAATAAGAGTATGGAACAACAACAATTAGTAGAGAAAGTAGAGATTGCATTGGATGAAATTCGACCATTTCTACAAAGCGATGGCGGTGACATTAAACTTTTAGGCATTGAAGACGGCACCACAGTTAAAGTGCAATTACAAGGCGCTTGTGTGGGGTGCAGTGTCAACCAAATGACTTTAAAAAGTGGCGTTGAAATGACCATTAAAAAACATGCTCCACAAATTCTAGAGGTGATTAATGTAGAACCTTAAAGGATGATATGTTTCATCTCTTTAGATAACAATAAGCGTTAGTTTTACTAGCAAAATAGCGATTAATTTACATGATAAAGACAGACATATTAATAATAGGTGCAGGCCCTACTGGGCTCTTCACTGTTTTTGAGGCAGGGTTGTTGAAATTAAAATGCCATCTTATAGATGCGCTACCCCAGCCAGGGGGTCAATGCAGTGAAATTTATCCAAAAAAACCCATTTATGATATTCCGGCTTTTCCTGAAATATTAGCGGGAGATTTGGTTGATAATTTAATGAAGCAGATTCAGCCTTTTCAGCCAGGGTTTACCCTTGGAGAAAGAGCTCAAAGCATACAAACCCAAGATGATGGTAGTTTTATAGTTACTACCAATAAAGGCACAAAGCACCATGCCCCTATTGTTGCTATAGCAGGAGGGTTAGGGAGTTTTGAGCCAAGAAAACCGCCCATTCCAAATATAGCAGACTTTGAAGATAAAGGGGTGGAGTACATCATTAGAGATCCAGAATTATATAGAGATAAAGATGTTGTCATTGCTGGTGGTGGAGACTCTGCGCTAGATTGGAGTATCTTTTTAACAGATGTTGCCTCTAGCGTTACTTTAGTACATAGACGCAATGAGTTTCGTGGTGCATTAGATTCTGTGGAGAAAGTCCAAGAATTAAAAAACCAATCCAAAATACAACTTATCACCCCCGGTGAGGTAGTTGGTATTGTTGGAGAAAAGCAGCTCACTGGTGTTACCATTAAACAGGCAGATGATGTCTTTGAAAAACCTTGTGATCATTTCATTCCGCTGTTTGGACTTGCACCTAAATTGGGCCCTATTGCAGATTGGGGTTTAGAGATCGAGAAAAATGCAATTAAAGTTGATAACACACTAGATTACCAAACAAACATCCCGGGTATTTATGCCATTGGTGATGTAAATACCTATCCAGGGAAGTTAAAACTAATTTTATGTGGTTTTCATGAGGCTACTTTAATGTGTCAAAGCGCCTACAAACGTATTTTCCCTGACAAAAGACATGTAATGAAATACACCACTGTTGGTGGTGTAGAAGGCTTTGACGGCAGTAAGAAACAAGCTCCAAAAGCTGTTGTAAAAGCAATTAATTAAGCGTAAAGATGGAAGACAAGGATGTTTTAATTCATATCACAGATAGAGATGGGGTTTCTCATCAAGTGAATGCCCCTACAGATATGAACATGAATCTTATGGAAGTTATAAGACTTTATGAGCTTGCCCCAGAGGGTACTCTTGGTGTTTGTGGAGGAATGGCCATGTGCGCCTCATGCCAATGCTACATAGATTCAGACCATCAGCTAGCACAAATCAGTGATGACGAAAGCGCTATGCTTGGCGAGGCTTTCCATGTTTTAGATTCAAGCAGGCTTAGTTGTCAAATCCCTATAGACGGCTCCTTGAGTGGTCTTAAACTAACCATGGCCCCACAGGAATAAAAAAGCTCCTTACACTAATTTTTCAATAAAAAAAGCCACTATCTAGATAGTGGCTTTTTAGTATACACAGTAAACGTGTTAGTCTTTATTTAAAGGCATTAATTCCAGTAATATCAAGTCCTGTAATTAAAAGATGAATATCATGAGTCCCTTCATAGGTTACTACACTTTCGAGGTTCATCATATGTCTCATAATTGGATACTCACCAGTAATACCCATACCTCCTAGCATTTGTCTTGCATCTCGTGCAATTTTAAGTGCCATGTCTACATTGTTACGCTTTGCCATAGAAATTTGCGCAGACGTAGCTTTGTTTTCGTTTTTTAGTTGTCCAAGACGCAGGCAAAGCAATTGTGCTTTGGTGATTTCAGTAATCATTTCTGCTAGCTTTTTTTGTTGTAATTGGAATCCTCCAATTGGTTTTCCAAACTGTACGCGTTCTTTAGAGTAACGCAAGGCGGTATCATAGCAATCCATAGCGGCGCCAATTACACCCCATGCAATTCCATAACGGGCAGAATCAAGACACCCAAGAGGGGCTCCTAATCCAGATTTGTTTGGTAACAAGTTTTCTTTAGGAACTTTTACATCCTGAAATATTAATTCTCCAGTTGCACTGGCTCTTAATGACCATTTGTTGTGCGTCTCTGGTGTTGAGAACCCTTCCATATCTCTCTCTACAATAAGACCATGTATGCGTCCTTCTTCATTTTTTGCCCATACAACGGCAACATCACAAAACGGAGAGTTTGAAATCCAAAGCTTTGCTCCATTTAAAAGATAATGGTCACCCATATCTTTATAGTTGGTTGTCATGCCACTTGGGTTAGATCCATGATCTGGCTCGGTTAAACCAAAAGATCCCATCCATTCTCCAGAGGCTAATTTTGGCAGGTATTTATTACGCTGCTCTTCATTTCCATATTTCCATATAGGGTACATCACCAGTGATGACTGAACAGATGCTGTAGAACGTACACCGCTATCACCACGCTCAATTTCTTGCATGATTAAACCGTATGATATTTGATCCAAGCCTGCGCCACCGTAAGCCTCTGGAATATAAGGTCCAAAAGCACCAATTTCTGCAAGTCCAGGAATAATAGATTTAGGAAAAACAGCATCTTGTGCCGCTTTCTCAATAATAGGAGAAACATCTCGCTTTACCCAAGCTCGTGCAGCATCACGTATTAGTTTGTGCTCTTCTGTAAGTAAATCATCAATGTTATAATAATCTGGAGCTTCAAATAAATCAGGTCTCATAATCTTGTTTTTAATTGTTTTGTAAATATAAATACCGCTTTTTTAGTTTCCTACATTTTAACATAAAAATCACGAACTAAATTTTTATACTCCTGAGTGTAATTGTGTCTTGAAATTTCTATGATAAGCTCCTGGGTTTTTGGTTTGCTCTCGCGGGTTGAAAATGCTAACATACACCGTTTTATCTTTGATGTTTTTATGCCCCGAATGGTACATATTTTTGAAATAAACAGCTTGTTTTGTGCCGCAATTTCAATAAAAGAGTCAGCTTCTTTGTGGGGTAATATGGTACAAAAAACACCATTTTGGCTAAGCAAGTGAGCGGCGCACACTACAAGATGTTTAAAGGGTAAGGTGTCTGTAAATCTAGCTACAGCCCTTTCTTGACTTGTGTTTTGTGTTTGAGCATCAATGCTTTTAGGTGCCTTAAAGAAAGGAGGGTTACTTACAATTAAATCATACTTGTGCTCCATTTCACTTGCAAATTCTTGCACAGAGGCATGGTAACAAAACAAACGATCTGCCCAGTCAGAGTGTTCAAAGTTGTGGGTGCATTGTTCATGGGCTTGATCATCAATTTCTATAGCGTCAATAGTACTTGCCGAAGACCTTTGGGCTAATTGTAGTGCTACAACTCCAGTTCCAGCGCCAATATCTAGTATGGATTTTGGCTCGTGCTCAATAGAGCTCCAGGCGCCAAGCAAGACACCATCTGTTCCAATTTTCATGGCGCATCGATCTTGATGTACCTTAAATTTTTTGAATTGGAACGGCTGTTGAGACATTACAGGTAAAGTTCGATAAGCCCCTGAGGAACATCCAGTCCTAGAATCTTATTCTCGCGGTCCACTTGTTTAATGAAAAGATCATTAATAGGAATCAAAATTTCTTTGCCTTGATTTTCAATAACAAATAAATGCTGCGCTGTTTTATCATTTACCCCTACTAAAACACCAACATCTCCAAAGCTGATGTCTGTAACCTTAAAACCTATTATTTCGTGGTAATAAAACTTGTTGCCTTCTAGAGGTGGTAGAAATGATAGTGGCAGAAACAATTCTGTACCTATCATCGCATTTGCTGTGGCTTCATCATAAACATCCTCAAATTGAACACGTAGCAGGCTAGATTTGTGGAGCTGGCTGTGTTCAATAAAAAATGGAATCAGTGTTTTGTGTTGTTCCACAAAAACTGATTCCATCTCTAAGAATAATTCGGGGTCATCTGTATCAAGTTTGATCAACAGTTCTCCCTTAAAACTATATTTTTTAACGACTTTTCCAACGAAGAAACAATCTTCCTTTTGCATCGCTAAAGAGTCTTATTCTTCTTTTTTAGTTGCATCTGCCTCAGGAGCATCTGCCTCTGCAGCATCTGCCTCTGCAGGAGCTTCCTCTGCAGTTGCCTCTGCCTTAGGAGCAGCTTCCTCTGCAGGCGCTTCTACCTCAGTAGTTGCCTCTGCTTCTGGAGCCTCTGCTTCAGGAGTAGCTTCCTCTACAGGCGCTACTTCCTCTTCAACAACAGGTGCATTTGCAGCCACACGTGCAGCGTTAACTGCTTTCTCTGCAGCCAATGCTTCTGCTTTTAATTTATCTTTTGCGTCTGCTAGTGTTGCTTTTTTAGCTTCAACAGCATTCCCTTTTCCTTCTAGCCACACGTTATATTTTGCATCTGCTTGTTCTTGGGTTAACGCACCTTTACGAACACCGCCGGCCAAATGATTTTTCATCATTACTCCTTTGTAAGAAAGGATAGCTCTAGCAGTATCTGTAGGTTGCGCTCCGTTTTGAAGCCACTGTACAGAACCATCAACATCTAGGTTGATTTGTGCAGGATTAGTGTTTGGGTTGTAAGTACCTAATTTTTCAAGGTATTTACCATCTCTTTTTGCGCGGGCATCTGCCGCCACGATCCAGTAAAAAGGTTTTCCTTTTTTACCGTGTCTTTGTAGTCTGATTTTTACAGGCATAACATTAATTTTTGAAGTTCACGACTTCGGTTTTAATTTTAAATTTTCAAAGGGATCTTTACACAGGTCGTGTTTTAAAAACAATACCCCTTCCAGATTTTTGAGTGTGCAAAGATACCCTAAATTATATTTGTAATTCAAGCAATTACACTATTTTTTATAAGCTTTACTAATCTTTGGATAAGACTTCCGCAAAAAGAACGAACCACTGGCTACAGCGTTTGTTTGTAAGTGGCAATTAAGTGTTGGTTTTTTCTTTGTAAATGTGAACAACTAGAGATAACTTTTGGTCTTGAAAAACACATTATTTTTTACATTTACAAGAGGGGTTTTGCAGGTTGTTTTTTACTTGTAAATGCTTGTTTTTCCATATTTTGTTGGGCTCTTATACTTTTTTAATTCTAAAATTGCTTTGACTTGTATTTAATTTTTGATACCGAAACCACTGGACTTCCTAGAAATTGGAAAGCCCCATTGACAGATAGTGATAACTGGCCGCGCTGTATACAGATTGCATGGCAGTTGCACGATACCATGGGAAGGGTTATAGAGCATCAGGATTATTTAGTGCAGCCAACTGGATACAACATCCCTTATGATGCAGAGAAAATTCATGGAATTTCTACAGAGTTAGCACAGCAAGAAGGGATTGAGCTTTCTTTGATGATAGAGAAGTTTCAACAGGCGCTTTCTAAAACTTCTTTTATTGTTGGGCAAAACGTGAAGTTTGACCTCAATATTATGGGAGCAGAGTTTCTGCGTTTAGGAATGGAAAACCCTTTGCCTAGCATGCCTCTTTTGGATACTTGTTCAGAAACTACGGCGCAAATGTGTCAAATACCAGGGGGTAGAGGTGGAAAATTTAAATTACCAACCCTAACAGAGTTGCACCAATTTTTATTTCAACAACCCTTTGCGCAGGCTCATAATGCCACTGCAGATGTAGAGGCTACAACACGATGTTTTTTAGAGCTTGTTCGTCGTCAAATCTTTACTCTTGAGGAGCTTGACTGCCCACCAGATTATTTTGAGCAATTTTCTAAAGAAAATCCCCAAACCATAGCTCTTATTGGCCTAAAGCATATTAATCTCAAGAGGGCCTCAGAGAAAATAAAAAAACAGTTGGAGGCAACAATGGTTTCAGAGAAAGTATCTTCTCAAAAAATCAAAGAGAATATTGCTGTGTTAAAACAGGCTCCTTTTGCCCATCTGCATAATCACTCTCAATATTCTATTTTGCAGTCTACCTCCAGCACTCAAGATTTGGTAGATGCAGCAGTGGCAGACAACCAGCCTGCAGTTGCTATTACCGATACGGGTAATATGATGGGAGCGTTTCATTTTACACGTTCGGTAAATAACCACAATAGATCCTTAAAAGCGGCCTACAAGGCAGATTTGCAGGCCTACAACGCCATAGATGACACTGCCACAGATTTTGATGGCGTAGTGTCAGAAAAACCCCAAGAGCCTACGTATTTAAAAGCAATAGTAGGTTGTGAGTTTTTTGTGTGCACAAACCATAAAGACAAAACACAAAAAGATAATGGCTACCAAATCATACTGGTAGCTAAGAACAAAAAAGGCTATCATAACCTAGCCAAAATGTCAAGCATATCATACATAGACGGGTTTTATTATGTGCCAAGAATAGATCGTGAGGTAATTTTAAAATACAAAGAAGATCTCATGGTGTTTTCTGGCGGTATGTATGGTGAGGTTTCTAGTAAAATTTTAAATGTTGGAGAGAAACAAGCAGAGGAGGCTCTTTTGTGGTGGAAAGAAACCTTTGGTCCTGATTTTTACTTGCAAATTATGCGTCACGATCAAGAGGATGAAAACAGGGTTAACCAAACCTTAGTTTCATTCTCTAAAAAGCACCAGGTGCCACTAATTGCTGCAAATAACACCTACTATATTGATCAAAAAAGCGCCAATGCACATGATATTTTATTATGTGTAAAAGATGGTGAGAAACAGGCTACCCCAATAGGTAGAGGTAGAGGATACAGATACGGGCTTCCAAATCAAGAATATTATTTTAAGAGTCAAGCTGCCATGAAGGCTCTTTTTAAAGACCTTCCGCAAGCTATTGCAAACATTAGTGAGGTTATAGAAAAAGTAAGCCCCTTTTCGTTGCAGCGAGATGTCTTGCTGCCAAAATTTGATATACCACAAGAGTTTCTTGTTGAGAAAGACCAAGAGGATGGCGGGAAAAGAGGAGAAAACAAGTTTTTAAAACACCTTACTTTTTTAGGCGCTCAAAAACGCTACCCAGCTCTTAAAGGGCAGAGTGATGCACATAAAAAAGAAGCTGCTGACATTACAGAGCGCATTAATTTTGAGTTGGATGTAATTCAAAACACAGGCTATCCAGGGTACTTTTTAATTACAGAAGATTTTATTAGAGAGGCAAGGAATATGAATGTTTCTGTGGGCCCTGGTCGTGGTTCTGCAGCAGGTTCTGTTGTTGCATACTGCTTATGGATTACAAACATAGACCCTATTAAGTACAATCTACTTTTTGAGCGTTTTCTGAATCCAGATCGTGTATCGATGCCCGATATTGATATAGATTTTGATGATGAAGGAAGAGGTAAGGTTATGGATTATGTCATAGAAAAATATGGTAGCAATCAAGTAGCGCAAATTATCACCTACGGAACCATGGCAGCAAAATCTGCTATTAGAGATACCGCCCGTGTACTTGATTTGCCGCTGAGTGATGCAGATCGCGTTGCCAAGTTAATACCAAACATGACCAAGCTAAATAAAATCTTTGGCATGGATGAAAAAGCGCTTCGGGGTAAGTTTAGGAGTGATGAGCTACCCAAGGTGCAAGAACTAATTACCCTGGCAGACGGCAAAGACTTAACCTCTCAAACCATTGGACAGGCGAAAATATTAGAAGGTTCGATCCGTAATACTGGTATTCATGCCTGTGGGGTAATTATTACTCCAAGTGATATTACCAATTTTGTACCTGTAGCCCTAGCAAAGGATAGTGATTTATATGTTACCCAGTTTGATAACTCTGTGGTAGAGAGCGCAGGACTTTTAAAGATGGACTTCTTGGGTCTTAAAACCTTGACTCTTATCAAAGACACAGTAAAAATAGTAAAGCACAAACATGGTGTTGACTTAGATCCAGATAACTTCCCCCTCGATGACCAGAAAACCTACGAGCTATTTCAAAGAGGAGAAACAGTGGGTATTTTTCAATACGAATCTGCAGGAATGCAGAAATACATGAAAGAGTTGAAACCAACTGTTTTTGGGGATCTTATTGCAATGAATGCCCTCTACAGACCAGGGCCTTTGGAGTATATCCCTAGCTTTATTAGGCGTAAAAATGGAGAGGAAGCCATACAATATGATCTTCCTGCTATGGAGGAGTATCTTGATGAAACCTACGGAATTACCGTTTATCAGGAGCAAGTAATGTTGCTCTCTCAAAAGCTCGCAGATTTCAGTAAAGGTGATGCAGATGTCTTGCGTAAGGCCATGGGTAAAAAGCAAAAAGCAGTTCTTGATAAAATGAAGCCTCGTTTTATAAAAAATGCTGTTGCCAATGGTCATGATGCGGTAAAACTAGAAAAAATATGGAAGGATTGGGAAGCCTTTGCTAGTTATGCCTTTAATAAAAGTCACTCTACCTGCTATGCCTGAATTGCCTATCAAACCGCCTATTTAAAAGCCCATTACCCTGCAGAATATATGGCAGCAGTTTTGAGCAACAACATGAGAGATATCAAACAGGTTACCTTTTTTATGGAAGAGTGTAAGCGCATGGGGCTTGCCATTTTAGGGCCAGATGTAAATGAGAGTTTTTATAAATTCTCTGTAAATGATAAGGGCGCTGTTCGCTTTGGTATGGGTGCTATAAAAGGAGTAGGAGCTAATGCTGTTGCCACCATTGTGGAAAACAGAAAAGACGGAAATTATAAATCTATTTTTGACTTGGCTAAACGCATTGATTTGAGAGCCGCCAATAAAAAAGCCTTTGAAAACTTAGTGTTGGGAGGAGGTTTTGATAGCTTCAATAATCATCGAGCTCAATACATGCATGAAGATGGCGACGGCATTACTTTTTATGAAAAAGTTCTAAAGTATGCAGCTCGTTACCAAGAAACAGAAAATAGCAGCCAAGTGAGCTTATTTGGAGAGGCAAGTGAAGTGCAAATTCCGGAGCCACAAGTGCCACCCTGTGAGGATTGGGGGACCATGAAAAAATTAAATTTTGAGAAAGAAGTGGTTGGGGTTTACATTAGCGGGCACCCACTTGATGATTTCCAAGTAGAGATGGACACTTTCACAAACTGCCGTGTGGCAGATTTTTATTCCCTAGAAAAACATATTGGTAAAGAACTCACCTTTGGAGGCGTTGTTACAGATGTGCAGCACCGGGAAACAAAAGCAGGAAAAGGTTGGGCTATATTTACAGTTGCAGATTTT
>JABHYI010000148.1 GCA_018656255.1 Bacteroidota bacterium | reverse complement strand
TGCTTAGAGAAGTGAAGCCCTGCTGTTGGAGCAGCTACAGCACCTTCTTCTTTGGCAAAAATAGTTTGGTATCTTTCTGCATCTTCTGGCTCTACGTCTCTTTTAATATATTTTGGAAGTGGCGTTTCTCCCAGCTCTGTTAGTTTATTTCTAAATTCTTCATACGAGCCGTCAAACAAAAAACGAAGCGTTCTTCCTCTTGATGTGGTGTTGTCTATAACCTCTGCTACTAGAGTTTCATCATCTCCGAAATACAACTTGTTTCCAATACGTATTTTACGTGCTGGATCAACTAGCACATCCCAAAGGCGTGTTTCTGGATTTAATTCACGTAGCAAAAATACTTCTATTCTTGCTCCAGTTTTTTCTTTGTTACCATACAAACGTGCAGGAAACACCTTGGTGTTATTCATGACCAAAACATCATCCTGGTCAAAATAATCGATAAGATCTTTAAACATCTTGTGCTCGATGGTTTGCTCTTTCCTGTTCAAAACCATAAGGCGAGACTCGTCTCTGTTTTCGGCTGGATATTCTGCTAACAACTCTGGTGGTAAATCAAAATGAAAATGTGATAACTTCATGTGCTTTTGTTGGCTTTAAATTCAAAAGCTGCAAATATACAATCTGAGGATAGGCCTTGTCAAGTAAATGGCCATTTATTATTGAAAGTATTTTGAATATGAGAATCTTAGGGCCAGATATTCCTAACAAAAGTCTGCGCTTATTCCCATCTTTTTTAAATCAGAATAAAACGCTGGGTATGATTTTGTGACCACCATAGGATCCTGGATGGTTATACAAAACAACTCAGCCAATACCCCAAAAGCCATAGCCATTCTATGGTCATCATAGGTAGCTATTTCTATGTCTTGCGTTCTATTTCCAAAGGCTATCTCGTGAGACTCTATCACCAATGTGTCTTGCGTGATGTGCACCACAGCCCCTAATTTGGTCAATTCATTTTGCAGGGCCACTAGCCTATCTGTCTCTTTTATTTTAAGGGTATGTAATCCTGTTAGATGGCAGGCTATCCCCAATCCAAAACAAGTAACAGCAATGGTTTGAGCCAAATCTGGGCTAGGGGTTAAATCTGCCTTAAAGCCGGCGGGTAGCGGGGCATCATTTTTTGAGAGGGCTATGGTTTGGGAATCTATAGCTGTGGTTGTAACCCCTAAGGTTTTATAAAGAGAGGCCAATGCGGCATCTGCTTGCAAACTATTTGTTTTAAAACTAGAGAGGTGCACACAGCGTTTTTTTGACAGCGCTATTAAACTATAAAAGTAAGATGCCGAACTCCAATCTCCCTCAACAGCAATCTTAATGTTCTTGCTTTTTGTTAAGGGCAGTATCCTAATATCGTGACCTTTAAAAGTACTCTTTGCACCAATACTAGAGAGTAAAGACAAGGTCATGTCTATGTAGGGTTTGGAGGTAATGTTGCCTTTAAGGGTAAGGGTAAGCCCTTTTTTTAAATAAGGCCCAATAAGTGCTAATGCAGAAATGTATTGGCTACTCATACCAGCATCTATAGTAGCATCACCACTGAGCGTGGAAGGTGCTATTTTAAGAGGAGGGTACCCTTGTGCACCTGTATACGTTATAGCTGCGCCCATATCCCTTAAAGCGGCTACCAAAGGGCCTATAGGCCGCTGGCACATTGAGGGGCTTCCAGTGAGGGTAATTTCTTTTTGGGTAGTTGCGGCTAGGTAGGCGGTTAAAAAACGCATTGCCGTACCTGCGTGATGAATATCTAGCATATCCTCTTGGCTAGCGAGCGCTTTTTGTAATGTTGTAGTATCATCACAAGAAGCTATATTTTCTATCTCAATATCTGGATATAAGGCTTGCAAAATTAACAGTCTATTACTCTCACTTTTAGAACCAGACAAAAAAATAGAAGCCTGGGGTATATCTTTATATTTTGAGAGTTTTGCAATCATTTATTTTTATTGGCTTTCTCTTTTAATTTTCCCCAAAACTTTCCGTAGGTCATTGAAAAGCCATAGACAAAACCTCCAAGTAGTAGTGCAACAACCGTTCTTAAACTCACATTTAAAAACCCTGCACTAAAGCCAACAAAGGCCCATTGTACAAAAAAGAACACAACGGCAAAGGCCAATGTAAGTGTTGCCACAGATTTCCAAAACCCTTTATGGCTAGTAACTTTTTTAAACATTAGTGTAGTTTTTCATTGTTGTGATGCCTGTCATGATCACGCTTGGTTTTAATATCCAATTTTTTATCAAAGGCATCTTGTAAATCTACGCCTGTCTGGTTGGCAAGGCACAAAACTACAAACATAACATCTGCTAGTTCTTCTCCAAGATCTTTGTTTGTATCACTTTCTTTCTCACTTTGTTCTCCATAGCGCCTAGCAATTATGCGGGCTACCTCTCCTACTTCCTCTGTGAGTTGCGCCATGTTTGTAAGTTCATTAAAATAACGAACTCCATGGGTTTTAATCCAGGTGTCTACTTCTTGTTGTGCGTTTTTAATATCCATACTTAAATTTTAAAGAGTACTACTTTTTCATTTTCCTTTTCTACAATTTGAGAAAAGATAGCTTTAATATATCCATAATCATCAGCCACCAATGCAGGTTTATTAATATCCAGTGTTACAGCGAGTTGAATACTTCCATTGGCCTCAGAAATTAGATAAGAATAACTAATAATCTTTCCTGGCATGGCAACACTAATAGCCTCGGGTAAAGACTTTATTTTATAACCGTCTGGTATTTTAATGGTAATATTATATTTATTTGATTTTGGAAAATCAAAAAACAATGGATATGTTCTTGTTTCTTCTTTAAATGGATTTTCTTTTTGAGCAAAAAACAGCATTGGAGAAAAATACAAATCGCCATTTATGTCATCAACAATAGAGGTAGCAGTTGCTTTATAGCTTAGCGTTATGTTTTCTTTTGTAGTCTCTAGGTCTTTTATTTTCAAATCAGAAAATGCAATAACTTCATTATATTTTTCTAGGTTTTTTAATTGTATAGCTTCAGATCTATTATAATTTTGGTTTCTAAACTCTTTGGCATAATGAGCTCCTAAACGTGTTCTCACAATTATATTTGTAAAGTCTGGACTAACTTCTGCTTGCACATAGGTAAGCTTATTTGACACAAACGCTGGATACAAAGACACCCAATTTGATGTTCCATTTGGACGAACTACTCTTCCTTGCCAATTCATAACACGCTCAGG
>JABHYI010000125.1 GCA_018656255.1 Bacteroidota bacterium | reverse complement strand
GTCTCTGTAAGACCATACCCTTCCATTACTGGGCATCCTGCCGCATTAAATACTCTTGCAAGTCTAGGTTGTAATGCTGCAGAACCAGAAGCAATAGCTTTTAAATTTCCACCAAGGGCTTCTTGCCACTTACTGAAAATTAATTTACGTGCTACTTTTAGCTTTGTTTCATACACCCAACCATTTTGTCCATAAGGTTCCCATTGTAAACCAAGATCAACGGCCCAAAAGAATAGTTTCTTTTTAACTCCCGTTAAATCTGCACCTTTGGCAATAATTTTATCGTATACTTTTTCAAGTAAACGCGGTACAGCCGTCATTACCTCTGGATGAATTTCTTTAAGGTTATCACTAATGGTTTCTAAACTTTCAGCAAAATGAATGCTTACACCACAATATTGGTACATGTACAATAGCATGCGCTCATATATATGACATACAGGTAAAAAACTCAGCGCCTTGGATTTACCCATTTCTATGGGTAATCTCCCTTTACTGTGTTTAGCATTACATGCAATGTTTTTGTGGCTTAGCATTACTCCTTTTGGCCTTCCGGTAGTTCCAGAGGTGTATATAAGTGTTGCTAAATCATCTTCATGAACTGCGTCCATGCGTTTTTGCACTTCTTGTTGCAAATCTTGATTGTCATTACCAAGGGTAATCACTTCTTGCCAAGAATCACAGCCATCTATATCTTCAAAGCTATAAACTCCTAAAAGAGTAGGAACATTTGCTTTTATTTTATTTATTTTATCTAGGACTTCTTTACAGGAAACAAATACATATTTAGACTCTGAGTGGTTAAGAACATACTCATAGTCTTGCTCAGATATGGTAGGGTAGATAGGCACATCTTGTGCGCCTGTTTGCAGTATTCCAATGTCACAGATATTCCACTGTGTTCTATTTGTCATAGAAATAATGGCTACTTTGTCATTGGCTTTTACTCCAAGTTTTATCAAACCACGGCTAATTGCATTGGCTTGATCTATATATTGTTGGGTGGATGTTTTAACCCAAGTTCCATTTTCTTTACTAACTAGTGCAGCCTCTTGAGGATAGTTTTCTAGTTGGTAGTATGGAAAGTCAAAAAGTCTTTTTACTTCTGTCATATCATTATAATTTCTGTGAATGCAAAATAGTGAAAAATATTGATTTTAAATAACTTGAAGAATTAAATTCAAAACGCACAAAAAAATGTCACACCAGGGGACTGGTATGACATTTTTTATAACACTATGGGTGTATCTATTGTTTTATTATCTTAAAGGTTTGTAGTGTTTGTTTTTGAGATAGTTTTAATATGTATATACCAGGTGCAAGATCACTGTAATCCAATGAATGATTTGCAGATGCCTTACTGCTTTTTATAAGTTTACCATCCATGGCGTATACAGCAGCAGTGTAGTCTGTTAAGTTGGTTGTAATGTGTAATATATCTTTTACTGGGTTTGGATAAATACCAAACTGATATTGTTGGATATCTTCTAGGGAAAGCGTATCATCATTTAAGGTGTTAAATGTTAAATCATCAAAGTAAAACCCGTCTGCTTCTACATTATTATCTGACCTAAAAATAAAACGCGCACGTATAGTTTGGCCAATATAATCACTCAAGTCTATTTGTTCTTGTACCCAATTATTTTGTGTCCCATCATACAGTGGTTGCCCCTGTGGCTGGTCCTCACTTCCTGCATTGGTGTACAGCCCGCATTGGGATATCCAGCTATTGCCGCCGTTTGTAGAAATTTGGAACTGCGCATAATCATAGTTGTTTTCTATGTCAAACTTGGTCCAAAACGTTACATTAGCTCCAATAACCCCAGTGAGGTCTATGGTATTGTTTAATACTATAGATTTATTGGCGTTATCATCATAATCTCCATTTGGAGATTCAGTAATACTACTTGGCGCAGAAACAAAAGTTTGCGATGTGGTAGCCCATCCATTATTTGAGTAATTAGAGGTAGAGGAGGCGTCGTCTTCAAAAATACTGGTAAGACTCCCAAATGTTTTAGTTACTAGAAGTGTTGTGTCATACTCGCCATTATTAACGACTAACTCATATACAATTAGATCTCCGCTATTTACAGCGCCGCTTAGGCTATATTGTATGTTGCCGTTTTGTGTTTCTAATAGCTCAAGTCCATTAAAGTTTACAGCCTCTCCCGCAGCATCAATATTGTTTGAAATAGGATTGAGTGAAACGCTAAAGTTTCCATCACCAGATAAACCAAATCTTTTTATTTCAAAAGGAGCATCTATCATAGGGCTAGTTCCTGTATAGATAGCACCTGTATCTTTTAAAGAGGCAAAATTGTTTATCATTTTTGCTGCCGTTACATTATGATACATCATAGATTTAGCAATAGGCTCGATTTGGTTGGAAGGAGGCCAAAATTCAGGACCAATTTCTGGAGTATATGCAAATATTTTATCATGGGTGCCAACAGTACCGTACATAAAGTCATCACTGTCTCCCGCGGCAGCATACAGCTCTGCTGAGAGTATGTTGTTGTAACCGTTTTGTGATACTAATTCGGCGCCTAAATTATCAAGTAATTCTTCATCTACAGATGGTGTGTTTTCTATGTATCCATAAGGGCGAAGTAACAATTCACCATAGCTATGGTTGTTAAAGGCCATGATAAAATTATGCTGTTCTACAAACCATTTCATGGCTTGGTTTTCTACCTCACTAAAGGGCCCTGTACCTCTGTATACTTGGCTGTCTGGATTTCCAGAAGATCCTTCACCGCCCCACATACCATTACTGGAGTTGCCGTCAATAAAAAATTCGTAGTTTCTGTTGTTGTCTACACCAAAGGTTCCATTACCGTTGTTTCTTCTGTTTTTTCTCCAAAAACCACCTCCATTTGGATTGGTTTTTTCGTTGTATAGGTATCCATCAGGGTTTACAACAGGGACAAAGTAAAGTTCGGTATTATCAACAATGCTCTGAATCTCTGGGTCTGTATCATAATTCTCTAGCAAATACCACATGTAAAAAATTAGTTGGTGTAATGACATTGGTTCACGGGCATGGTGTATAGCCGTGTATAATATTTGTGGTTCTGGCTCTGAAGCATCTGGATTGTCACTAATCTTAACCCATTTAATGCCATTTCCGCCAATAGATGGAGTTACAGAGTTATCTGGCTGTCCTTGGGTTAAGAAATTGCTAATGTTTGCTTTTGTAGTAATTAAATTAGGATACAATGCTTTCATCTGGTCTAACTCATCTAATACCTCTTGGTATGTAAAGTAACCACCCATAGACCCCGAAGGATCATTGAAGTGCACTGGAGTTTCATAGACCTCAGCACTATTATCACAATCTAGATTTATAAGGGGCGTCTGAAGATTGTTTTGAGTTAAAAAACGTTGTTCAAGATCATCTATAAGGATGTCAAACTTAAAACCATTGTCACGAGCAATAGTAAGCTCTGAGGTAGAAAAGTCTGAAATAATAAAATATCCCTTTTTATGTTTCCCATGATCTACAGCTACACCTAAACTCTCTAATTGGGAGAGTTGTTGGGAGTCTGAATAGTAAATCTTTGCGCGCTGAAACTTTTCTTCAAAAGATTGAGAAAAACTGCTAAGAGTAACACATACCAATAATAATGTAAATAACGTATATTTCATTTTTTAATAAATTCTAGTGTATAGCAAATCAATGAGTACCAAAGGTATTGTTACTATGCCTTCAAGAGTGTTAAATATGAATTAAAAGTGAGAAAATTACTTTGTTTCTAACCATTTTCTGGCATTTACAAACGCTTCTAGCCAAGGGCTAACCTCATCATTGGTGTTTTTTGGGTAGTGTCCCCAATTCCAAGGAAAAGTAGAGCGCTCTAGATGTGGCATCATAACAAGATGTCTTCCAGAGGCGTCTGTCATCATTGCAGTGTTGTAATCACTCCCGTTTGGATTTGCTGGAAATGTGTCATATCCATATTTACCCACAATAGAATAATTGCTTTCTTGTTTAGGGAATGAAAACTTCCCTTCACCATGAGCGGCCCATATACCAAGGGTGCTTCCAGCAAGACTAGAGAGCATTACTGAGTTGTTTTCTTGAATAGTTACAGAGGTGAAATTACATTCAAACTTCCCGCTATCGTTATGCAGCATTTTTGGTTTCTCTGTATCATTAGGGTTTAGTAATCCTAGTTCTATAAATAATTGACATCCATTACAAACCCCTAGAGAAAGGGTGTCATTTTTAGCAAAGAATTTTTTCAATGCTGTGTTTGCTTTTTCATTGTATAAAAACGCACCTGCCCAGCCCTTTGCGCTTCCTAATACGTCGCTGTTTGAGAAGCCTCCTACAGCTGCAATAAATTTTATATCATCTAATGTTTCTCTTCCTGAGATTAAATCTGTCATGTGGACATCTTTAACATCAAAACCAGCCAGGTACATGGCGTTTGCCATTTCACGTTCGCTGTTAGATCCTTTTTCTCTTATAATGGCTGCTTTAATACGTTTTTTAGAGCTGTCTATCACGGGTTTTTTTCCGTTAAAATTTTTCGGGAATGTAAACTGTAACGGTTGATTTTTATAGTTTTCAAAACGTGGCACTGCCATATTTCCGCTCTGCTTTACATCCAGTAGGTGAGAGGTCTTATACCAAGAGTCTCTCATATGCAGGATATCAAAACAAACCTGATCCTTATAGTTGGTAAGGGTTAACTCTTCTTTGTTTGAGACCGTTCCTATTTTAACAAAATCTATGTTGTTATCTAGTAAAGTGTTCTCTAAAGTATGATCATGTGATGCTTGAATTACAATACCGCAATTCTCTGAAAATAAAACTTTTACAGTATCTTTTTCTTTGAGATCAGATAGGTTTAAAGTAGCTCCTAAGTTAGTATCTGCAAAGCACATTTCTAACAGGGTAGTAATAAGTCCTCCAGAGGCAACGTCATGTCCTGCCGCAATTTGGTCTTCCATGATAAGGCCTTGAATGGTGTTAAAAACGGTAGCCACATAAGAGGCATTTTTTACTGTTGGAGCCTCATTTCCAACACTATTTAAAACTTGACCAAAAGAGGATCCTCCTAGTTTAAAATTGTCTTGGCTTATGTTTATGTAATAGATACTTCCTTTGTCTTTTTGTAATACAGGCTCAACAACTTTTTTAATATCATTACAATGTCCAGCAGCTGTTATAATTACAGTTCCTGGAGATATTACTTCCTGGTTTTTATATTTCTGCTTCATAGAAAGAGAATCCTTTCCAGTGGGCACATTAATGCCAAGAGCAATACTAAAATCACTAATAGCTTCAACAGCTTTATAAAGACGCGCATCTTCTCCTGGATTATTACAGGGCCACATCCAATTGGCAGATAAAGAAATACTTTTTAATCCTTTGTCTAGGGGCGCCCAAATAATATTGGTTAAAGATTCTGTTATAGAATTTCTAGATCCTGCTACTGGGTCTATAAGTCCAGAGATAGGAGAGTGTCCAATACTGGTAGCAACACCTTGTATACCATTATAATCTAATGCCATTACACCACAGTTGTTAAGTGGTAATTGTAAAGGCCCGGCGCATTGTTGTTTTGCTACCTTACCCGTAACACAGCGGTCTACTTTGTTGGTCAACCAGTCTTTACAACCTACAGCCTCAAGGCTTAATACCTCACTGGTGTATTTTTTAATTTCTGAAACATCGTAACTCGCAGCGGTATACTCTCTATTTATAGTGGTATCTGTCATGATTGTTTCTGGAGAACTTCCAAACATATCACTTAAAGCAAAATCCATAGGTTTTTCTCCAGATGTTTTGCTCTCAAAAGTAAATTGATGATCTGCGGTAACTTCACCAACCTGGTACATTGGAGATCGCTCTCTATCTGCAACGCGTTGCAGGGTATCCAAATCTTTTTTGCCAATAACAAGACCCATGCGTTCTTGAGATTCGTTTCCTATAATCTCTTTAGCTGAAAGTGTTGGGTCTCCAACAGGAAGGGCATCTATATTAATTTTCCCTCCGGTATCTTCCACCAGCTCGCTAAGGCAGTTGAGGTGGCCTCCTGCGCCATGATCATGAATAGATACAATAGGATTTATATCACTCTCTACCATGCCTCTTACAGCGTTAGCAGCGCGTTTTTGCATTTCTGGATTTGATCTTTGTATGGCATTTAATTCAATGCCACTAGAGAAGGCACCTGTGTCTGCGCTAGATACGGCTGCGCCTCCCATACCGATGCGGTAATTTTCTCCGCCAAGAATCACGATCTGGTCTCCTTGTTGAGGTGTATCCTTTAGGGCTTGTTCTGCTTTACCATACCCAATTCCTCCAGCCATCATAATAACTTTGTCAAAACCTAGTTTTCTGGCGTGTTCTTCGTGCTCAAAGGTGAGTACAGATCCTGTGATAAGTGGTTGGCCAAATTTGTTTCCAAAATCACTAGCTCCATTACTAGCTTTAATTAAAATATCAAGCGGTGTTTGGTACAACCAATCTCTTTCTTCCATGGCTTGCTCCCAGGGACGATTTTTTTCTAATCTCGAATAAGATGTCATGTATACTGCACTACCAGCTAGGGGTAGTGATCCTTTTCCTCCAGCCAATCTATCTCTAATTTCTCCACCAGATCCTGTTGCTGCTCCGTTAAAAGGCTCAACCGTTGTTGGAAAATTATGTGTTTCTGCTTTTATTGAAATTACACTATTAAAGTCTTTGTTTTGATAGTAATCTGGTTTGTCTGGACTCTTTGGGGCAAATTGGGTTACTACAGGACCATTTACAAAAGCAACATTGTCTTTATAGGCAGATACAATTTCGTTTGGATTTTCTTTGGAAGTTTTTTTGATTAATTTGAATAAAGAAGATGGCATTTTCTCTCCATCAATAATAAAAGTACCATTAAATATTTTGTGTCTACAATGCTCGCTATTGGCTTGGCTAAAACCAAATACTTCAGAGTCTGTAAGTTTTCTCCCAAGCTTAATTGCAAGGATGTCTAGATATGCAACTTCTTCCTGGTTTAAAGCCAATCCTTCAGACTTATTGTAGGTAGCAATATCATGAATATCTTTTATAGCCTCTGGTGTTGCAGATACATCAAAAATAGTTTGGTCTAACAAGGGAAATTTTTGTAATAACATTGGGTCAAAATCACTTGCAGTTTCTATGGTGGGTATAAACTCTTCAATTCTAATAATTGATTCAATACCCATGTTTTGTGTTATTTCAACAGCATTTGTACTCCATGGTGTAATCATAGCTGCTCTGGGGCCAATAAAAAAATCCGCGATTGCGGACTGCTTTATTTGTGGTGTATTGCCAAAAAGCCATTGCAGTTTTTGGCTGCTTTGTTTTGAAATTTCTGCGGTTGTTTGGACAGCAAATACTTTAGTTGTAACATCTCCAAAAAAGTGAATCATTCTTGATAGGATTTCAATGGTTTTTAAAGTGTAAAGGTAGTTTTTTTTCTGAAATTTTTTAATAGAAATTAACCGATTTGGTCAAGGTTATGAGAAACTTTTTAACAGCTTTAATCCTCACAATATAAGTCTGTGAGATTATTATGAGTTGTTTTATTAGTGCGCAGGCTCATCTCTAAGTATCTTGCAATAAATATATCTTAAAATTGAGTTAAGTATGTAATTTACATACAACAAATTACCCTCTAAGAGTTATATTGCACAAAATTAATTTAATCTATATAACATTATGAAATTAAAAAACCTATTGATCGCAATTGCTGTTTTCTTTTCTTGGAATACTTTTGCACAACAAACCCAAGGACCAAACTCTATCTCTCAAGGTACATTTGTAGGTACTACAATTGCACTTCGTGACATGCCAAGTGTTACAGAAATGGAAGAAGAAGGTTTTGAGTATGCTAGAGAGATCAAACAGAAATTTGATCCATCTCAAAAAAATGCTGTTTTAGATGAAAATGATTTACCCCTAGAAGGTCAACACCCTGGATACCAAAGCGAGCAAGGAACCAGAGACCCTCTTACTGTATTACAAAATTTTCAAGGTGCTTCTATCCAAGAAGGGCAAGCTTTACCTCCAGATCCAACGGGAGCAGTAGGCCCAAATCATTATGTACATGCTGTAAACTTAGTCGTTAAAATATTTGACAAAACCGGTGAGTTGTTAACTGGTCCAGTTGCGCTGGGTACTTTTTTAGGTAATGGAAACAGTAACGGAGATCCTATTGTAATGTATGATCATCTTGCAGATCGTTTTTTTGTAAGTCAATTCAATGTAGGAACCAACGCCCTTATTATTGGTGTTTCTCAAACTCCAGACCCTACCGGTTCTTACAACCTATACAATTCCCCACTAGATGCATTTCCAGATTACCCGCATTATTCGGTTTGGCATGATGGCTATTACTTAACCGCCCACAAAACCCAAGGTGATAAAGTG
>JABHYI010000032.1 GCA_018656255.1 Bacteroidota bacterium | reverse complement strand
TAGAACTTGTCAAATATTTTGTTTTGGACTGCTTTACTCATGCCAATACCTTGGTCTTGTATTTTCACAACAACTCTATCTTTCGTGTTTTGAGTGTAAAGATCAATCTTTGGTGGTCCTTCAGAATATTTTACTGCATTATCCAAAATATTAACAATTACATTAGTAAGGTGCGGCTCATTGACAAAAACGTCTGTTTTCAAAGCCCCAAAATGCGGTTTTACATATCCACCATTATCTTCTACAATCAGGCTAATGTGCGACATGGAATCTTCAATGATATGATGTATATTGTGATGCTCTTTAGGTAAATCTAGTTCATTTTTTTCGAGACTAGAGATTCGAAGCACATCTTCTACTTGGCCTAACATTCTTTTATTTTCATCACGAATCATCTTCAAATACTTAGCAAAAAATACCTCATCCCCTTTTACTTTTGGATTTTTAAGGGCATCTAAAGCCAAACCAATTGTAGCAATTGGCGTTTTAAACTCATGAGTCATGTTATTGATAAAATCATTTTTAACCTGAGCTATTTGTCTTTGTTTCACCAATTGGCTCAAGGCACTATAAAAAGCAATGAAAATAACACTAGTAAAACAAAGCGAAAGTATAGACATCCCAAAAATGGTAGACCACACATCCCGTTCTTGTTCATAAAAATTTACATACAGTTGGTAGCCTTTATTTATATCATTATTCTCAAAAAGCGGCACTCTAAAAGTGGTCTGGGGAGATATATCAAATTTTTTGGAACGCACTTTAGTAGCCAAATTATTGCTATACACTGCAAATTGAAATCTTGACTTCACACCTCTATCTTCCAATTGTTTTGCAATACTTTGCTGAATTTCTTGTGCAGTTACCCTACTGTGTAAAGGAGTATTTGCAGATATATTAGCAAATGCATTTTCAAATTGAATTTTTTCGTAATCTTTTAATCTTGCAAAAGATTCTGTTTTTATAGTTTGATTGCTTGACCCATCGACACTTTTCAACACTTTTTGTGTTTTTGTGTTGCTAGTAACCTTTTTAAAAACAATACTATCAATATCTGTATCTAGAAAGCTAGTAGATATCTTGTAATCTTCTTCTAAAATCCCGTCAGAGAATATAAAAGAGTCATTGGTTTTATCAGTATTAATTTTATAGATTAGTTCACTTATACTAATACTTTCTGGTGTTCCTGCCTCAGATAGAATATCGCTGTATATGTTGTAGTATTTTTCAATTTCTTTTAATTCAATTTCTTCAGAGGTGTTTACTAACACCTGCCTTACATTAGAGATAAACTGGGTTTCTTTATTGTCATAAGAATTAGAAATCCAGTACCATTGAACGAAAATAATCCCAAGCAGAGACAGCGCCATTAACGCAACAAGTAAGCTAAAGATCTTTTTGTCCATAACTCAAAAGTAAGTTTTTAACATATAGCCTTTCTTGTGTTTAACTAAATAATAACAAAATAATTACAAAGATGAAACACAAGTACTTAGAAGTTTTTTGTGAATATTTTGAACTTGAATTTTTGTGCTTGTGAGATCTATGTTATCTATAACATAAGTAGCCAAGGGAATTTTCTTTTGATCCTCCCATTGATTTTCCATACGGGCGTTTACATCAGCCAGTGTGATTGTATCTCTAGAGAGAACTCTCTGAACTCTCACCTCTCTTGGAGCGGTTACCAATATAGTGGCATCACAGTGGGTAAAACCCCCATTTTCAAATAAAATAGCAGCTTCTTTAACACAATACGGAGCATCTTGTTTTTGAACCCAGCGCTTAAAACTAGCAGTTACTTGGGGATGAACAATAGCATTCAACCCATCTAATAATACTGGATCATTAAAAACCTTTTGGGCAATATAAGCGCGATTAGGCATCTCATTGGTGTAAGATTGTGCACCTAGCAATAAAACTACTTTTTTACGCACATCTTTTGAAGATGCTAAAATTTTTTTTGCCTCACTATCGGCAATATACACGGGTACTCCCAGGGCTTGAAAAAGCTTTGCTATGGTAGATTTACCACTACCGATACCTCCTGTAAGTCCTACAATTTTCATTTAAATATCAATAAATCAATTTTTTTTGTTTCCATCTCTACACCCGTAATATCATTTGGCATTTGCTGTATGACTGGTATCATAAAATTATCTTCTACATCTCTTGCGTTATAGTCACAAATAATGGTGAAATCTTCCGGGAATATTTCATTAAACTTAGCCACTGGAACATTAAAAGCAACCCTAATACTTGCAGGTAATAGTTTAAAATTACCCTGAGAGGGTTGGTTTATCATAGATACAGGAACCATAATTATTTTCTGAGAAAACTCAGAAACTTCTTGAGAAATGGTTACTCTTTTGGGAGAAATGGTTACTGATGCATTTGGCCAGCTTTGCAATGAAATATCTTGAACAAAAGATGCTGAAACATCTAAAAGATCTAAAGGAAGTGTTGCAACAGAGAAAATAGTATCCAATATTTTTTTTGAACCTGTGATAGTAACAGAATCTGGCTTTGTTTGTTTGGCTCCCAGGGCGTCAAAACCAATATTATATGAAATAGAAACCTGCTCCCTAACCGGAACTTTCTTAAAGCTAAGCTGTTCTAGGGTTAAAGTAAGCTGTGAAAAAGACAGCTGAGTAACAAAACCATCATCTACAACTTGTTTGAGAATGAGCTTCTCTAGTGCAGCACCATCTACTGTAGCTGTGTTTGTAGTTTCATTGAAATAGGCACCAACATCAATTTTAATATTGGGTTTTTTAAAAACATAACCTAAAAACTCAAATCTTGTGGCATTTACATTAAAAGAAAAATTATCTGGAGTATTTTCATTTAGAATAAATCCTTGAGGAATATTAACATAGCTTATTGTTGTAACTACAGAAGCAACATCTTGTTTTGAGAATTTGGTTAACATCCAAAAAACAGATGCTAAAAACAAAAAGACAATAAAGGCTTTGAGTTTTGAATTCTTAAACGGGTTTTTAAATGTTTTTGCCATACTAAAAATACTTGCTGTAAATTACTTAAAAAATAATCTTGGAAACTGTTTTTGAGGATCTTTTTCAAGCCAGTGTATATAAATAGTTGCTTTTAAAAAACCATATCCATATCCAAAAAACTGTATGAACATAGCCAAAACAGCCATAAAACCAACAGCTATACTTTTTGCTTTTAGGGTTGCATCTGCAAGGATAACAGCCACATAAATAGCCAAAGGCAATAAAAATAGCCACCCGTAAATAATACCAAATAACATACTGGCAAGGGTGAATAATATAAAAAGTGTTGGAAGCCAAAAGGTGATTTTCGCACCTTGAGGATGCCATTTATTTAATATTGGACGTACAAGACCAAACTTTTTAACTTGTAGCATAAAACTACTCCAAGACACCCTGCGTTTATGAAATACAGCTATATCTGGCACAAAAGCAGTTTTAAACCCTGCTTTTGTAATGCGGTGAGATAAATCTGGATCTTCTCCAGGATGAATTTTCGCAAAGCCATGTGTTGCCTCAAAAGCTATTTTAGACAGGCCCATATTAAAACTTCTTGGTTCAAAGTGTTGTACTGCTTTTTTACTACCACGAATACCTCCTGTTGTTAAAAAAGAAGTCATGGTGTAGTTAATAGCCTTTTGTAAATCTGTGAAGCTATCATGTGCAGCATCTGCTCCACCAAAACAATCTACATAGTTGTGTTTTAAAAATGTGCTCACTTGTTCCAAATAATCTGGGGGCAATAACACATCACTATCTAAAATAATATAGTAATTTCCTTTGGCAAGACCCATTCCAAAGTTTCTAGAATCTCCTGGACCTGTGTTTTGTTTTTGATAATAGGAGATATCTAAGGCATCTTGATAGTCCGCTACAATATCAGAGCAACAAAGGGTAGACCCGTCTTCAATGATAACTATTTCAAAGGCGTCACTTGTAATTAGCGCCTTGAAACTCTCCAGCAGCTCTTTAATTTCATGAGGTCTATTGTATACTGGAATGATAAATGAAAACTGAATCATTTTGTAAAGTTAATCAAAAAAACCACCTCAACTTTCGTCAAGGTGGTTTAAGAAATAGTATTGATTGATCTACTCTTTTGTAAAAGTATCCATGACCTGGTCACTTACACCCATATTAGAGAAACCGCCATCATTAAATAAATTTTGAAGTGTAACACGTTTGGTTAAATCACTAAACATTGCAATGGTATAATTAGCACAATCTTCTGCCGTAGCATTTCCTAGTGGGCTCATTTTTTCTGCATAAGCAATAAAGCCATCAAAACCTTTTACTCCTTGACCAGCAGTAGTTGGCGTTGGAGATTGAGAAATTGTGTTCACACGTACTTTTTGATCTCTTCCAAAGAAATAACCAAAACTTCGAGCTATAGACTCTAAGTAAGCTTTGTTATCTGCCATGTCATTATAATCTGGAAAAACTCGTTGTGCTGCCATATAGGTTAGCGCTACAATACTTCCCCATTCGTTCATTGCGTTGTGGTTGTATAACACACTCATTGTTTTATGAAAGGAAACCGCAGAGACATCCCAACCTTTATGTGTCCAGTCATAATTCTGACTCGTATAAGGCTTACCTTTACGAACATTTACAGACATCCCTATAGAGTGAAGTACAAAATCTATTTTACCACCTAAGATTTCCATAGATTTTAACACTAAGTTCTCAAGATCTTCCATAGATGTTGCATCTGCTGGAATAATTTCAGAACCTGTTTTTTCTGCTAGGGCTTTAATTTGCCCCATACGCATTGCAATAGGCGCATTTGTTAAAACAAAGGTTCCACCCTCTTGATGAACTCTCTCTGCTGTTTTCCAAGCAATTGAATTTTCATCAAGAGCTCCAAAAATAATTCCTCTTTTTCCTTTTAGTAAGTTATAAGACATCTTTTATACTTTTAGTGGTTGTTTTTGTTTGCTATTTTAAGCTGTAAATATACAGTATCCTTTTTTAATTGAGTAATTCTTTTGCATTGGCTAAGGTGGTGTCTGTAATGTTTTTACCTCCTATCATCTGAGCAATTTCTACAATACGCTCTTCTTGTGAGAGTTGCTTTAAATGTGTTACTGTTGTGTTTTGACGATCTTCTTTATAGACTTTTATATGTTGTTCACCCTTGGCAGCTATTTGTGGCAGGTGTGTGATACTGAGAATTTGCATGTGCGTACTCATTTCACCCATAATGTATGCCATTTTTAGTGCAATTTCGCCAGAAACACCTGTGTCGATTTCATCAAAAACAATGGTTGGTAATTTTTTATATTGAGACAGTAGGGCTTTTACAGACAACATAATTCTACTCATTTCACCGCCAGAGGCTACCTTTTTTAGGAGTCCAAAATTACCTCCTTTATTTGCTGTAAAATAAAGAGCCAGACTATCTGTCCCAGATTTTTTAAATGTAGGTGAGGTAGTAAATTCTACCTTAAACTTTGCGTTTGGAAGGCCCAGTAATGATAAGTATGTTTCTAATTTTTGCTCTAACATTGGTAATGCCTCCACCCTATTATCATGAAGATCTTTAGCTAGTTTTAAAAGCGCCTGTGTTAGCTTTTGTTTTTCTTTCTCTAGTGTTTCTATGGTGGTATCTAGATGCTGCGAGTTATATATTTTTGAGCTTAGATTTGATTCTATATCCGCCAGCTCCTTAACACTTGACACACTGTGCTTATGTTGCAATCTGTAGAGTGTTTGCAATACCTCATTGATCCTAAATAATTCTGTAGGATCTACCTGCAAATCTTCAGATGTGTTTTCAATACTTGAAATAACATCTTCAAGCTCCAGAGTTACACTATGTAATCTATCATAAAGCTCTTGGTAAGAAGGCGCATATTTTGAGATGTTATTTAAAAGGCTTCTAGCTTGTTTGACACTATCAATAATGCCTGTGTTTTCTTGAGAAAAAAGTTGTTCTATTTCAGCAAAAGACCCTTGTATTTCTTCTGCATTATTTAAGGTGTTGTAGTTAGTCTCTAATGCTTGTTGATCTATGGTATGTAATGAGGCTTCCATAAGTTCCTGTTGCAGAAACGTATGGTAATCAAGCTCTTTTAGGGCAGCTTCTTTTTGTGAAAGTTGTTTTTCTAACTGTTTTGAAATACTCGTAAACTCCAAAAGGGCATTTTGGTAGCCTTGGAGTATTGGAGCATTACCTGCCAAAGCATCTAAAACTTCTAGCTGAAACACTTCTGTGGCAAAACTATTGGTTTCTTGCTGGCTATGAATATCCACAAGATAGCCTCCCAAGGCTTGTAATTGAGATAACCCTACTGGAGTGTCATTAACAAAGGCTCTAGATTTACCGCTAGGCAAGATCTCTCTTCGTATGATGGTATGAACATCATAATCAAGGTCATGGTCTTTAAAAAGAGTTTGTAGCCCGTATCCTTTTAAGGAAAACTCTCCCTCTATAATACATTTTTGGGTCGCATCTTTAACACTACCCAGGTCAGCTCTTTTGCCAAGCAATAGCCCTAATGCACCAAGTAGTATGGATTTACCAGCACCTGTTTCTCCAGTAATAATTGTTAAACCTTTGGTAAGGGGTACTTGTATGTCCTCAATTAAAGCATAATTTTTTATTGAAAGACTTAATATCATACCTGAAAATTTCTTGTATTATTGAAAACTAAAATAGCATTTAGTTGATCTCTCCCCAAGCAGTTCTTCTAGTAGGTGCCATCCTGTTAAGATCCTCTTTTAAAGTCACTGTATTTACTTGTGGCCCGCTGCTAAAAATGGATTTAATCTCATCTACCTTAGCATCAAAAAAGGTGCGCAAAACAAAAGAATTAGGTCTGCGATCATTAATACTTTTTAGTCCTTTTAATGCCTCTATAATATTCTCTTTGGCTTGTTTTTGGTTAGATTCCATAATGTCTAGACCCCCCCGATGGTAATTATACATTGCGGTTTGAAACTCTCTGTATACATTAGAAACCATCGCATCATTATATCTATACCTAGATTGTGTCCCGTCTGTAGATTTCCAACCAACATAGTTACTTGATGAAGCTGTATTTACTATTTGTTTTGCTATTTCAAAATAAGTATCACCGCCATTTTCTTCAAAAGAGGCTGCATCCAGGCCAATAATGGTATAGGCATGGTAAGAAACCAGCGCAACTAAATTAGACTCTAATTGGTTTATATTAAACACCAAAGGTTCAAACTCTTTGTATTGAAAAGACACTTGCCTGTCATTGTAGTTGTATATTGGAGCGTTGTAAGATGAGTTGAATACTGGTCTAGAAGATTGCACCTGCAAAGAACCACTAAATGAAGTACCATCAAAATTAGAAATAATAAGAGTGAAATTACAATCTATTCTTTCTTGATTGAGATAAGACTCATCTGTCCAGTTACGGTTGTTTAAAAACTCGGAGAGTTGCTGCTCGAGTGTTTTAAAAATCTGATTGTTTTGTTGGCCTGTTTGCTCTGCGTCAATATACACATTTGCACTTAGTTCTTGACCAATGCTAGTAGTTGTAAAAACAACTACCGTTATAAAAAGTAAAAAATTACGCATTTATTTTTGTAATAATATGTTCTAAAATATCTTGTGCAACATCCCTCTTTGATTTAACATCAAAAGGAGTCACTTTATTGTCTTTATCAATAAAGGTAACTTTATTAGTATCTCCCTTGAATCCTGCACCTTTGTCTCTTAGCGAATTTAACACAATTAAGTCTAAATTCTTTTTTTCAAGTTTCTTTTTTGAATTTTCTATTTCGTTTTGAGTCTCTAATGCAAAACCCACCAAAAATTGATTCTTCTTTTGTAAACCCAAACTAGCCAGTATATCTTTTGTTGGTTCAAGATCAAAAGACAATCCTTCCCCAGTTTTCTTTTTGATTTTTTGATCTAAAACACTTACGGGCTTAAAATCTGCTACAGCTGCGCTGCATATTGCAATATTGGTTGTTTCGTAATATTGATGTACGGCATCATACATTTGTTGGGCTGTTGTGACATCTATAACATGTATGTTTGTGTCTGAAACTGGGACACTAGAAGGCCCTAGCACAAGAGTTACATGTGCTCCTAAACTACTTGCGTGCTCAGCAATAGCAATACCCATTTTACCTGAAGAATGATTCCCTATAAATCGTACCGGGTCAATTAGCTCGTGGGTAGGTCCAGCAGTAACTAATACTTTTTTTCCTTGCAGGGGTAGGGTTTTTAATATTTTAGAACAAATAAAAGATATAATTGTTTCTGGCTCTGCCATTCTACCTTGACCAACCAAACCACTAGCTAGTTCACCAGATGCTGCGGGTATAATCGTATTGCCAAAGCTTGTAAGGGTATCGAAAGTTTGTTGGGTGCTTGGATGTTTGTACATATCCAAATCCATGGCTGGAGCAAAATAAACAGGACATTTTGCAGAAAGATAGGTGGCCAATAATAGATTATCGCTGGTACCATGGGCCATTTTTGAAAGTGTATTGGCAGTGGCTGGAGCTATGATAAATAAATCTGCCCAAAGGGCTAACTCTACATGG
>JABHYI010000270.1 GCA_018656255.1 Bacteroidota bacterium | reverse complement strand
ATGATTGGGCTCAAAAAGCAAGGCTGTTTTTGATCCTCGAGTGGCCAAATGCCTATCTATACAATTTAAGGTAATGTTTAACTTTGCGCCTTTAAACCAGCTAACCGACGGAATCGATAAATCATGCTCTAACACACTTTCCCAGGGGGCTATCCAGTCAAAATTTTCACGAGCAATACTATCCCAAAAATCTTCAGGGGTGTTTGTTGCATCTTGGCAGGCCTGATTATATACCTCTAAAGAGTCAATATTATAATGGTTTTGCATGTAAAGATGTTTTAGAAACAGAAAGATACTTATTTTTTTAAATGCTACTATTTTTAATTAAAAATAAGTCCCGTAACTTTAGACCTATTAATTTGTATTAACAAACAGCACAACTCTTGAAAAAACTACTCCAGACACTTAATATTCTATTTTTTATTGGGACTATTTACGTTAATTACGGCTCCAGTACGGGGATGTTTAACAACTCAACACAGGCTGCCATAAGCGGTAAATATCAAACTCTTTTTACCCCTGCTAGTTACGGATTTTCTATATGGGGGGTTATTTATCTTTTACTTCTTGGTTTTGTTATATACCAGTCTAGAAGCCTTTTTGTTAAAGTAACTAATGATGCATTTGTAGAAAAAACAGGATGGTGGTTTATACTCAGTTGTATAGCAAACAGCCTTTGGTGTTACTTATTTGTTTGTGATCACATCCTGCTATCTACCTTTGTTATTTTCTTTATTTTATTTTGTTTGTTACAAATTGTAACGAGAAACAACATGAACCTTTTGGAGGCGCCACTTTCAAAAATTACTTTTTTGTGGTGGCCATTTATTATTTATAGTGGATGGCTAACGGTGGCCTGTATTGCTAATGTAACCATCTACCTTACAAAAATTGGCTGGGATGGCTGGGGCATTTCCCCAGAGGCCTGGACCTTTACAATGATTGGCATTGCCACTTTTATAAATCTTGTTGTCACCTGGAGACGAAATATGCCCGAATTTGCGTTAGTTGGCGCTTGGGGTCTAGTGGCCATTGGAGTGGCAAACACAGGCAGTTATGAAGCTGTAAAACAAATGGCCTATCTATGTGCTGGGGTTTTACTTTTGAGCAGCAGTATACACGGTCTAAAAAATAGAGCCACCAACTCACTTGGTAAACTTCTTACAAAATCCTAAAAAAGAATTTTAATTGTTTAAATATATCTTAAGGGCCTTTGTAAGGATTTAACTTTGGTCTATTTTTGCATACTATGAGCAAAACACTTGTTCGCTCTCTCTTTAGAGAGTCTTCTGCACAGGCAGCATTAAAAACCCAGCTCACCGAGCAAACCAGGGATAACTGCGTGGTGTCGGGACTTGTTGGAAGTGCGCTTTCAATTTCAATTGCTGAACTTTTCAAGGAAACAGCGCTCCCTTTTCTACTAATATTAAATGACAAAGAACAAGCTGCATATCATCTCAATGATTTAGAAAACTTACTGGGAGATGAAAGTGTATTGTTCTATCCCGGAAGCTATAGAAGGCCTTATCAAATAGAACAGACAGACAACGCAAATGTTTTGCTTCGAAGTGAGGTGTTAAACCGTATCAATTCTAGAAAAAAACCAGCGCTTATTGTTACCTACCCCGAAGCGTTATTTGAGAAAGTAGTCACAAAAAAAGAACTAGAAAAAAACACCCTAAAAATTTCGGTTGGAGAAAACCTATCAATAGATTTTGTAAACGAAATATTATTTGAATACAATTTTAAAAGGGTAGATTTTGTGACAGAGCCTGGAGAGTTTTCTGTTCGTGGTGGTATTTTGGATGTATTTTCCTTTAGTAATGATGAGCCTTATAGGATTGAGTTTTTCGGAGATGAAATAGACTCCATAAGAACCTTTGATGTAGAAACACAACTCTCTCTTGAGCAGTTAAAAAAAGTGTTTGTCATCCCAAATGTAGAAAACAAACTAATGGAAGAAAACAGAGAGAGTTTTTTAAAATACATCTCTGGAAAGACAATAATTTGCCTTAAAGATCAAGAAATAGTAAACAGCGCTATAGACGCTCTTTTCACCAAAGCAACCCAAGCATATGATACGCTGCAAGGGGAGGTTAATAGAATTTCTCCTGAGCTGTTATTTTGCACCTCAAGGCTATTAAAAAAACAATTTGAAGGGTTTAAAACAATAACCTTTGCTAGCAGTAATCCTCACGGGCTAAGAGAAAAAGCCGGTGATACACTGCCAGAGAATACCTCAAAGCTCATTGGCTTTAACACCAAGCCACAGCCCTCTTTTAACAAGCAGTTTGATTTACTGATTGAAAATCTAAATCAAAACACCGATAAGGGATATACCAATTATATTTTCTGTAGCAGCGACCAACAAGCCAAACGCTTTCAAGATATTTTTGCAGATGCTAAAGTGGCTGTAACACAATTTGAGACGGTTGTTTTTCCGCTTTATCAGGGGTTTATAGACCACCAGTGCAAACATGTTTGCTACACAGATCATCAGGTATTTGAACGCTACCACAAATTTAGCCTTAAAAACGGCTACGCTAAAAAACAAGCCATTACCCTTAAGGAATTGACCAACCTTGTGGTTGGTGATTATGTAACCCATATTGATCACGGAATAGGAAAATTTGGAGGGCTTCAAAAAATTGAAGTAGAAGGCAAACAACAGGAAGCCATTAAATTAATATATGGGGAGCGTGATATTTTATATCTAAGCATTCACTCATTACATAAAATTTCGAAATACAACGGCAAGGATGGCACCGTTCCAAAAATTTACAAGTTAGGAAGTGCTGCCTGGAAAAAATTAAAACAAAAAACAAAAGCAAGAGTAAAACACATTGCTTTTAATTTAATAGAATTGTACGCAAAAAGAAGGCTTCAAAAAGGATTTCAATATGATCCAGACAGCTATTTGCAACATGAGCTAGAATCTAGCTTTATCTTTGAAGATACCCCAGATCAATCTACGGCAACTGCAGAGGTAAAAGCAGATATGGAGAGTGAGCGCCCCATGGACCGTTTAATTTGTGGTGATGTAGGGTTTGGAAAATCAGAAGTTGCGGTTCGTGCAGCTTTTAAAGCCGTTGACAATGGCAAGCAGGTTGCCATTTTAGTGCCAACCACAATATTAGCATTTCAGCACTTTAAAACCTTTAGCGAAAGACTAGATACTATGCCTGTAAAGGTAGATTACCTAAATCGCTTCAGAACGGCCAAGGAGCGTAAAGGTGTTTTAGAGAATTTAAAAAATGGAAGGTTAGATATTGTTATTGGTACCCATCAGCTAGTTAGTAAAGCTATCGAGTTTAAGGACCTTGGCCTGTTAATTATAGATGAAGAGCAAAAATTTGGGGTTGCCGTAAAAGACAAGCTTAAGACCATTAAAGAAAATGTAGACACCCTCACCCTAACGGCTACTCCAATTCCAAGAACGCTGCAGTTTTCACTTATGGCCGCCAGAGATTTGAGTGTTATTACTACACCACCACCCAACAGGCATCCTGTTGAGACAAACGTAATTCGCTTTGGAGAAGAAACCATTAGAGATGCCATCAGGTATGAAATATCTAGAGGAGGACAAGCCTTCTTTGTACACAACCGTATAGAAAACATAAAAGAAGTTGCGGGTATGATACAACGTTTGGTTCCAGATGCTAAAATAGGCATTGGGCACGGGCAATTGGAAGGTAAAAAACTAGAAGGGCTTATGCTCGGGTTTATGAATAATGAATTTGATGTACTGGTGGCTACAACTATTATTGAAAGCGGGCTGGATGTATCAAATGCAAATACTATATTTATAAACAATGCAAATAACTTTGGCCTGAGTGATCTGCACCAAATGCGAGGGCGTGTGGGTAGAAGTAACAAAAAAGCATTCTGTTATTTTATTACACCTCCTTATTCTGCCATGACAGATGATGCCAGAAAAAGAATTACTGCCCTAGAGCAATTTAGCGATCTAGGGAGTGGAATTAACATTGCCATGAAAGATCTTGAAATTCGTGGAGCAGGAGATTTATTGGGTGGTGAGCAAAGTGGATTTATAAATGAAATTGGTTTTGAAACCTATCAAAAAATATTGGCAGAGGCTATACAAGAGCTGAAAGAAAAGGAGTTTAAAGACTTGTATGAAACCACCGATACAGATTTCAAAAACAGAGCCTTTGTAAAAGAAGTTACCATCGACACAGATTTTGAAATATTATTTCCCGATGATTATGTCAACAACATTACCGAGCGGTTAAACCTTTACACCAAGCTTAACGAAATTAAAGATCAAGCTGGGTTGGAGGCATTTCAAAAAACCTTGGAGGACCGTTTCGGGGAGCTTCCCTCACAGGTAATTTCCTTATTTGATAGTGTGCGCATTAAATGGATTGCAATAAAAATGGGGATAGAGCGGGTGATTATTAAACAAGACCGCTTTATTGGTTACTTTATCAGTGACCAACAAAGTGATTTTTATCAAACCCAAGGCTTTTCTAAAGTGCTAGACTTTGCACAAAACAATGCCTCAAATGTAAAAATTAAAGAAAAAAATACTCGGGGTGGGCTGCGTTTATTACTTACCATAGAAAACGTATCTTCTATTTCAAAAGTACTGGACATGCTTGAAAAGACTGGCTTATAAAACGCTTTTTATTTGTGTTTAAAAGTGATAAAATGCATCTTTAAAGTGCGTAATCTCTTGGGTTGATTTATTCTTAATGATGGCCAAAATATCAAACCTTGCCTCTAAGGGGATGTTGTTTGAAACCAAGTACTGGTTTGCCGCCTTGAGAAGCAGTTTTATTTTCTCTGGGGTCACAAAAGATTGTGGGTCACCAAAAAAATTACTGTTTCTTGTTTTGACCTCAACAATAATAATTTGAGCCTCTTTTTTTGCAATGATGTCTATTTCTGCCTTTTGAAACCTCCAGTTTCTCTCTAAAATAACATAGTTGTTTTCTAGTAAATAACCTACTGCAAGAGATTCTCCCAGGCGGCCTAAATCGTTATGAGTTGCCATTATTTTATACTGCTAAAAATGGTGGCTATAAAAAGGGGAGTGTTGTAACTATAAAATTAGGTAATAATATTTTAAAAACTACTCTAACTATAGCTTAAATGTACCTGTTTTTGTGTCACCTCAAAGGTTACTACTTTACCAAAAACTAGCGCTCTATTATCTTTAACATGCCCTGCAGGAAAATTAAAACTAACTGGATATTGATACTCTTGGACTGCCTCAAATATAATCTCAGGGGCTGTTTTTCCAAAACCAATGGTATTGTCTCGCATCTCACTCATACCGCCCACGATAAGACCTGCAAGATTTTTAAGACGACCACTTCGTTTTAAATTTTGCATCATTCTGTCTATATGATATAACATTTCATCAAGATCTTCAATAAACAAAACTTTGTCTTTCCAATCTATCTGCGAGGGGCTGTCTAAAATACTATACAGCACAGACAAATTACCACCAACCAAGGTACCCGTTGCCGTTCCAAATCTGCAAGGTAGCGAAGCGTCGAGGCTATAGGAAATATTAGGGTTTTCTGCAAATAGCGCTTGTTGTAATGTGTCTCTAGAGGCTTTTGATCTCTTTTCTATCTCTAGACACATCTGCCCATGAATGGTAGGGATGTTAAACCTATTGATATGACTATGCAAGACCGTAACATCACTGTAGCCAATAATCCATTTTGGTTGTTGTGTAAACTGAGTGAAGTTTAACAAATCAACCATACGTATGGTGCCGTAACCTCCTCTGGCGCACCAAATAGCTTTTATGTTTGGATTGTCTAGAGCGTTTTGGAAATCTTGTGCGCGTAGGGAGTCATCACCAGCATATTGTTTATACTTGGCCTCAATGGTTTTGCCAAGGTGCACCTCTAAGCCCATTTTTTTTGCAAATAATATAGCCGGAGCTAGTTCTTTACTTGAAACTTTTCTAGCCGTGGAGACAATAGCTATAGTATCGCCTTTTTTTAGTTTTTTAGGGTGCTTTTGATGTGTTATATTCAAGTGTAAACTGTTATATATTAAACTTTTGAGTTATATTTATATTTGAAATTAAATCCTATTATAAAAGTACAAAGTATTTAATCACATTGGAGCAATAACAAACTATTTTTATGGAAGTGACAACCAATCCTCCTTGTAACACCGCCCTACTTGAGGAGTACATCCCTTCAGGGGAAAACCCTTGGACATCACAAAAAATAAAACACCTCTACAGGCGCCTAGCCTATGGTGTTAACTTGGCAGGTATAGATGCCACCCTACCTCTTACACCCCCTACTGTTGTAGATTCTATTATAGATACGGCCATCAATTTACCTCAAACAGCTGCGCCATCATGGGGGTATT
>JABHYI010000230.1 GCA_018656255.1 Bacteroidota bacterium | reverse complement strand
TTGTGTTTCAAAGACTATGATATTTGCATCATATGTGCCATTTTCTAGGTTTGCAGTATTATTATTGGCTTCGAATAAAAGGCTTCCTGGTGTTACAGCAATCAGATTTACTATAATTTTTTTATTGGAATCTGCTTTGCTTAGTTCCAGTTTAATAGTTTCTTGCCTGAGCTCTAGGTTTTCTGGGAGATTGTTTATAAATTCTGCATTAGCTGATAATTCAAATAATACTGTATTGTTATCCCTTGCTCTTACTGTATCTTGGCTTGCTGCCTGGGCACTTAGTGCCGCCTGGGCAGCTTGCAGTCTGTCTTTTACATGTATTAGGAGAATTTTGCTTCTGTTTTGATTACCATCAGGCCCATCGGCAAAGTTCGATTCGCTAGGTGGCACCTGACTTTCAATTTCGATTGCAAGTAAATAATCTTTTCTAAAGTCTAGCTCAACATTTTGTAGGCTGGTAATATCAACAATTTGTTTGCTAAATGTTCTCACATTTTTGCTAGCTGTTTTATGAATAACATTGACATCTGTGTCAGTAGCGGCTGCAGCACCCCCTCCTGCCGCACCAGCTGCTGCTTCTTGAAATTTTATATTAAGCTGAGTACCAGATTGCTGGCTATTAAAATCTATTGCTTCAAGAAGGTTTTTTGCTAATAAGGCTGTGATTGTTTGTGGGTCTACTTCTAAAAGTATTGATTGGTAATTATAATTAGACTGATTACTTTGAATTAAAAGATTAGTTTGAGAAATATCAAATAAGCTTACTTTGCTGCCAATATCACTGTTTACAAAGTTAATATCTGCAGCATCTCCAGCGCCAGCTGGTAGGCTGAGATCTTGCTGACTTATAAAGCTATTGTGGTTAGAGGTTATAGTATTGAGCTCCTTGTAATTTAGGCTAAAGTACAGGTCTTCTTTTGTACTTTCTAGGTCATCGATTAAATTGGCATTTCTGCTAGCTGCATCACTACTACAGGCAGATTAAATTGCAGCATTGTATATTAAACTAAGTTTTTGAATATCTTCATAGACAATAAAACCTGCTCCTTGTCGAATGGTTTCTAGTTCAAAATCACCGATCAATAAACGACCTTCTATCTCCCGGGTAATATCTGCCGTTATTGGAATACCATCTTCATTAACTTCTCCTGTATCTACTAGTTCATCGATAGATATGGTAGTGGTTTGGTTGTTGTATAAGTCTACAATTTGAAAGAACTTTTCAATTGCATTGCTGTCAGTGTTGTTGGAGAGTAAGGTGTTAATGACCTCTTTTTGTTTATTGAGATCAGCTGCAGAATTTGTAGGTCCTGCTCCTGGGTCTGGACAGGTATCAAACTTTGATTCAAAAGCAGTTGTACTTACAAGCCGCTCTGTAAATGCCTGTTGATCTGGCACGCTAAGAAAGCCTTTGAGTAAATTACTTTCTATGTTTGTGTTTAGGCTTATACTACTAATAAAAATTGCAAATACTGCAACTATGGCTAGGATTGAATATTTTCGCTGTTTAGTCATTGTTTTTGGCTAATTTAACTTTATACTATATCATTTTCTAATGAAGATAAAAAGCTTTGCTTTGCAAAATTCCCAAAAACTTGTCTGCCTTTTTTTATGTTGTTTTTTTTTGAAGCTTTTGGATCTGATTACTATACTGGAATAATGTTTCTGATCTTTGGCCATTTATACTTTTAGGGATTGAAAAAGCTCCCAGTTTTTTATGCTGGGAGCTTTGAAGTTTTGGTTTATATTTTTAGGCTTACTGTCACTTGTACCTATTAATACGCTTGGTATTGACTGTTATATTGTGTGTGGGCTGTACTGTACATTTGACCTTGTGGGTACATTTGTTGGTTTAGGCCACGTGTTGCGTACGATTGTTGTCCCATGTACGGATTGTTTGCTGCATACAAGCTTGGGTTTTCCATAATTTGCATGCTTCTAGATAATAGTAGGATTATGTCTCCCATATTAGCTGGAGCTGTTGGGTTAATGTTAAGTCCATACATAATGTATTGAGCTACAACATCTGCGTACCATGGATTGTTTGCAGCAAGTTGTTGTGGAATCAATCCTGTTGCCATACCAATTAGTTTGGCTGCCTCTGCCTGTGTGACTGGGGCAAATGGATTGGCTCTGTACTCTGCGTCTCCTTGAATGTATCTATATCCTGTTAGGGTATAGAGAGGTGTTAGC
>JABHYI010000269.1 GCA_018656255.1 Bacteroidota bacterium | reverse complement strand
GTAAAATCTGGAGTGGTGTCAAAATGTGATATAAATCCAATAGTTGGTACTTCATGTGGCACATTACTTGGCAATGTGGCCATTATGTATGCATTTTCATCTATGGTAACATCCTGTAAACCGATATGTTTTAGTTCTTTAACTAAAGCATTGGCAAGATCCCATTGTTTGGCAGTACTGGGAGTGGTGTCACTGGTTGGATCACTTTCTGTATCAACTGTAACGTAACTTATAAACCTATCTATTAGGTGCTTTTTATCTATCATAATATGCGGCGTTTGTTCTTGAAATTTCTTAAAAAAATCGCTTGTTAAAAATAAACATATTCACCATAACTAGTATTGACTTTATACCTTATTTTTGTAGTAAGATTTTTCGCTATGTATAAAACTCTCTTACGTCCTTTGCTTTTTAGTTTTGATCCAGAAAAGGTACACTACTTTACTTTTTCTTTGATTAAGTTGGCACACCTTATTGGCCTTGGAGGGTTGTTTAGAAGTCTTTACCAAATTAAACATCCTGCATTAGAGAGAGAATTGTTTGGGCTGAAATTTTTAAATCCAGTAGGACTTGCGGCTGGATTTGATAAAAATGCTGTCTTGTATAATGAGCTAGCAAATTTTGGTTTTGGTTTTATAGAAATTGGCACTACCACACCTTTAGGCCAAGAAGGAAATCCTAAAAAGAGATTGTTTCGTCTCAAAGATGATAAAGGCATTATTAACAGAATGGGCTTTAATAATAAAGGTCTAGATAAAGCGATAACTGAGCTTAAAAAAAACAAAGGGAAGCTTATAATAGGAGGTAACATAGGTAAAAACACCCAAACACTTCCAGAGCACTATACCCAAGATTACCTTACCTGCTTTAATGCGCTCCACCCGTATGTAGATTACTTTGTTTTGAATGTAAGTTGTCCAAATGTGGGAAGCCATGCCAAATTAAATGACAAAGCTTATCTAGAAGAATTAATAGGGGCAGTACAACAGGCAAATAACAAATTTGCAGCTAAAAAACCAATTTTATTAAAAATAGCCCCAGATTTAAATACCACACAGTTAGATGAAATTGTGACACTTGTCTTGCAAACTAAACTCGATGGAGTTATTGCAAGTAATACCTCTACAAATAGAGAGGGACTTTCTCTCTCTCAAGAAGAATTACAACAAATTGGTAATGGAGGCTTGAGTGGCCAACCAATTAAGGACAGAAGTACAGCAGTTATAAAACACTTGTCCTCACAAAGTAACAAAGCATTTCCAATTATTGGAGTAGGAGGGATACATAGTCCAGAAGATGCTTTAGAAAAAATAAATGCAGGTGCAGATTTACTGCAGATTTACACAGGTTTTATCTATGAAGGGCCTCGTCTAATAAAAAACATCAATAAGGCTATTATTTCTCAAACCGCATAACAAAAAAAAATGTTAGAAACCCTTCTTTCGTTTGTTGTTGCTACCTGTCTTTTAGCGTTAAGCCCAGGGCCAGATAATATGTATGTGTTAACCCAGTCTTTAGTTAATGGAAGTAAAAGCGCTCTAGCCACAACAGCAGGGTTGATAAGCGGCTGTATTGTTCATACTACTTTGCTGGCTTTTGGAATTTCTGCAGTTATTACAACAAACCCATCTCTTTTTTTTGGCATAAAAGTGCTAGGAGCATTGTATTTGTTATACCTCGCCTATGCTGTTTTTAAGAATGATGTAACCCTTGAGTTTTCAGAAAATGCACCAAAGAAGAGCTACGGTCAATTATTTAAACAAGGGGTAATCATGAATCTATTGAACCCTAAGGTAATGCTTTTTTTTCTTGCCTTATTCCCTCAATTTTTATGGGAGCCACAAACAAATACTGTGCGCCAATTTTATATTCTAGGGGTTACTTTTATGGTGGTAAGTTTTATTGTTTTTGCAACAATTGCTTTGCTAGGAGGAAGTGTTTCTTCTTTTTTAAATAAAAACAAGCACACTGGAGTCGTTTTAAAGTGGTTGCAGATTTTGGTATTTTTAGCAATTGCAGCTTTTATACTAGTACCCTAATATTACTGTGCCAATCCAAACTGGTTTACAACAAGAGTGCATTTTGAGCTGCATGAAATATCTATAGGCGCTGCCCACTGTGTTCCTTGTATTTGTTGGAGTGTGATTCCTGAATTGGTTTTTTGAACCTCAAATAAAAATGCGGAGCCGTCAGCGGCTTTTTTATTGTTTTCAACACCATTTTCCCCTACTATAGTGCTATTGTCTTGTACTGTGATTTTTTTCCAATCACACCCACCATTACATGCTAGGGTAGTATTGTTACCATCTATTTCAATAGTTATCGAAAAACTAGTAGCTGTATTTGCACTTAATTGAGCCGTCACTTGAGATGGTAGGGCGCATAAAGCAACAAAAAACAATAATACAAGGGTAGGTTTTACAAGGGTTTTCATAGTATTTTTCTTTTGGTAAATATAATTAAAAAATAATAACTAAAATTTCTAGCAAAAAGTAATACCTCACTTTTGGTTATCTACACTTTTTACTTTTATCTTTACGAAGATGCAAGACGTAAAACTTATAGAATGTCCAAGAGATGCCATGCAAGGTATTAAAGACTGGATACCCACCCACAAAAAAGTTGAGTACATTCAATCTCTATTGGCTTGCGGCTTTGATACCATTGATTTTGGTAGTTTTGTATC
>JABHYI010000173.1 GCA_018656255.1 Bacteroidota bacterium | reverse complement strand
CCATCTACCGTCGGGTACAACATAAAGTCTTGGGCTTTGTCAAAGAATTTATCTTCGGTTAGCATACCATACTCAATCACTATTTTAATGTCATCCCACTTAGCGTTAAACTCCTCACGGTTGTCATTAAACAAGCTCTTTAATTTATCACCTACCTTACGGGTAATGTAACTTGAGATTTTCTTTACAGCACCATCTGCTTGCAAATAACTACGAGAAACATTTAAAGGAATATCTGGCGAGTCTATCACACCACGAAGCATGGTCAAGAATTCTGGTACAATACCCTCTACATTATCTGTAACAAACACCTGGTTTTGGTATAACTGTATTTTATCTTTTTGGATCTGCATATCCTTGTTCATCTTCGGGAAATATAAAATTCCAGTAAGGTTAAAAGGATAGTCAACGTTTAAGTGTATATTAAAGAGTGGCTCCTCAAATTGCATAGGATACAACTCTCTGTAAAAACCAGAGTAGTCTTCATCCTTTAATTCACTTGGCTGCTTTGTCCAAGCTGGGCTTGGGTTATTGATGATGTTGTCAACCTCTTTGGTAGGTGCAGCATCTTCTTCTTTAGCATCTTCTGGCTTTGGAAGGGTTTCTGTCTTCATTCCAAATTTAATTGGAATAGGCATAAACTTATTATACTTAGTTAAAAGCTCAGTAATTTTCGCATCTTCTAAAAATGCTACCTCCTCCTCGCTTATGTGAAGGATAATCTCAGTACCTCTGTCTGTTTTTGTTCCCTCAACCAACGTGTAGTTAGGAGATCCATCACAACTCCAATGTGCTGCGGGTTCATCTTTATAACTCTTTGTGATAATTTCTACATTATCTGCTACCATAAAGGCAGAATAGAAACCAAGGCCAAAATGCCCAATGATTCCAGCATCTTCTCCTTTTTTGTCTTTATACTTTTCTATAAACTCCTCTGCGCCAGAGAATGCAATTTGATTGATGTATTTCTCTACCTCATCTTTTGTCATACCAACACCTTGATCTGTGATATGCAATTTTTTACCTTCCTTATCTATTTTGATTTCAATAAAAGGATTGCCGTATTCTATTTTAGCTTCTCCAATATTTGTTAGGTGTTTAAGTTTTAAGGTTGCATCTGTAGCATTGCTTACAAGCTCACGTAAAAAAATTTCGTGATCACTGTATAAAAACTTTTTTATAAGCGGGAAAATATTTTCTACCGATACATTGATAGTTCCTGTACTCATGTTCGTATAATTTATTGAATTATGATTTAATTTCTTCGGAAATATTACATTCCAAATCATTATAGTCAAAGAAAATACCACGTTTGATTTTATGACAGGTTGTCATTTATTTTATTTTTAACACAACATTGTGTTTAACCAATATTTAAATTGATTGAACGTTTTGTATTTTTACACAAGAAAAATACATTTAGTTATGGCTACAAAAAAAACGACTAACACCGCTGCAAAGAAGACCTCAGGTAAAACCAAAGAAATTACTAAAGATGTAATTGTATCTGCCTATATGGAGTATGTGCTGATGCATGAGAAAACCCCTAAAAGCGTCTATAAGTTTGCCAAGGAGCATGCCATGACAGAAGCAGAGTTTTATAAATTTTTTGGAAGCTTTGAAAACCTGCAGCAAGGTATCTGGACTGCGTTTTTTGACAATGCGATGCAACTAGGGCAAAAAAACCCTGAGTATGCAACCTTCAGTAATCAAGAAAAAATGCTGACTTTTTTCTTCACCTTCTTTGAACTGTTAACAGCCAATAGAAGTTATGTCATGTTTGCTTTGAAACAGCATGGGGATATGATGAAGAATCTATCCCAGTTAAAATCCTTGAGATCACACATCAAAGAGTTTGCAGCTACTTTGATTGATCAAAAAAACGAAGAGAAATCTTTTAAAATTTTAAAACAGCCTGTTTCTGTATTTAGTGAAGGAGCCTGGTTACAGACGCTGTTTATTATGAAATACTGGATGGAAGACAACTCTGCCTCTTTCGAGAAAACTGATGTTGTTATAGAGAAATCAGTACGTGCCATTTTTGATGTTTTTGAGACGACTCCTTTAGAGAGTATTCTAGATTTTGGAAAGTTTTTATGGAAAGAAAAAATGAATTAAACGCATGTTTTTTATTTTCTAAAATTTCAGAGTAAACCACATTAAATATTTGGGTTCCAAATAGCCTCAAAAAAACCTACGCCCCCCATGAAAACAATAGATAGTATACCTACGGGTAAAATATCACGAGCAACAAGACTAGTGAGAACAGGTGTTAAAGTTGGTATCAATCAACTTAAATACTACGGAGACACGCTAGTTGATCCTCAAAATGCCAAAGAGAAACTTAATCAAAACAATGCCAGCGATATCTATGATGGTTTAAAAAACTTGAAAGGCTCTGCTTTGAAAGTTGCCCAGATGCTAAGTATGGAAAAAAATATTTTGCCCAAGGCATATGTAGAACAATTTTCACTGGCACAATTTTCTGTACCACCGCTTTCGGCTCCTCTGGTAAGAAAAACATTTTTTAAATATTTTGGCAAACATCCAGAAGATCTCTTTGATACCTTTAATTCAAAATCTATCGCTGCCGCTAGTATTGGACAAGTTCACCAGGCCTCAAAGGATGGCAAAAAATTAGCCATTAAAATTCAATACCCAGGAATTGCAGATAGTATTAGCAGTGATTTGGCCATGGTAAAACCAGTTGCTATAAAGATGTTTAATATAAAAGGTAAAGACAGTGATAAGTACTTTGAAGAAGTTGAACAAAAGCTTCTCGAAGAAACCAATTACATCCTTGAGGTTAAACAAAGCCAGCAAATGGTTGCAGATTGTAAGCATATTGAGCATCTAATCTTTCCAGACTACTACCCAAATTTCTCAAACCACCGTATTATTGCTATGGATTGGATTGATGGTGAACATTTAAGCGAATTCACCAAAGTAAACACAAATAAAGTATTGTCAGACAAACTAGGGCAAGCCCTTTGGGATTTTTACATGTACCAAATGCATGAATTAAAAAGAGTGCATGCAGATCCTCACCCAGGAAACTTTTTGGTTACTCCAAAAGGGGAGCTGGTTGCCATAGATTTTGGTTGCATAAAGGTAATTCCTGATTCCTTTTATATTCCTTATTTTGAGTTAGCAATTCCAGAAAACATTAATAATCCAGAGATATTTACAAAAAAATTATATGAATTATAAATTCTATCCCCTACAGATACACCTGAAGAAATTGAGTTTTTCTCTACCTTGTTTCATGAAATGCTAAGCCTATTTACCCAGCCTATGCACAAAGAAACCTTTGATTTTAGTGATGAAGCCTTTTTCAGTAAAGTGGCAGATCTAAGTGAAAAGTATTCAAAAGACACTCAGTTACGTAAAATGAACGGTAATAGAGGATCCAAACATTTTCTATACATTAATAGAACCTTTTTTGGTCTGTATAATTTAATGAATGATCTAGGGGCCAAAGTGCTTGTAAATAATTACAAAACCCTAAAAAAGTAAAATTGTTTAATTTTTTAGAGAAAAAGTTAAACAATATATATATCTTGTACTTAATTATAATAGATGGTAGTTTTAACTACTATTTTATTGGTTAGGTTGTTTAAAAAAGGGAGGCTGGTTGCCTTCCTTTTTGTTTTATTCTAATAAATCTGGTCTCCTATTTTGAGTGTTTTTATAGGCCTGATCCTCCCTCCATTTTTCAATGTTAGCACCGTGACCACTTAAAAGCACATCTGGCACCTTCCAACCTTTATACTCTGCAGGTCTAGTGTAGGTCGGTGGCGCTAATAAACCGTCTTGAAAGCTGTCTGTAAGTGCGCTTGTTTCATTGCCTAAAACTCCAGGTATTAATCTTATAACAGAGTCACAAACAATCGCTGCCGCTAACTCACCGCCACTTAGTACATAATCCCCAACAGAGATTTCTCTGGTTATAAAATGATCACGAACCCGTTGGTCAACTCCTTTGTAATGACCACATAAAATGATAATATTACCTTTAAGAGATAATTGGTTTGAGATACCTTGATCTAGTGTTTGGCCCTCTGGTGTCATATAAATTACCTCATCATAAGTTCTCTCTGCTTTTAAGCCACTGATGCATTTGTCTATGGGTTCTATCATCATCACCATACCAGCGCCTCCTCCAAATTGATAGTCATCAATTTGGTTATAGCTATTGGTTGCAAAGTCTCTTAGGTTGTGCAAATGCACCTCTACCAATCCTTTTTCTATGGCGCGCTTTAAGATAGAGGCCTCAAAAGGACTTTTTAGTAATTCTGGTAATACGGTAATAATATCGATACGCATAGCCATGGTGTTTTAACTTGTTTATTGATCACTTGATATAGTGCAAAGAAAGTTTAAAAAGGCTTTTTTCCTTTTTGTTTGTTTCTTTGATTGAAATTTTTATCTCCTTTAGTTCTTGCCTTTTTGTACTTTAATTTTATGGTTCTTTTGTAGGAGCCTCCTTGGTTGGTTTGGCTGTTTTTCTCACTCTTTTCATGAAAACTTGTGCCACCCTGCTCAAATTGTTGCTTGTGAGGGTTTTCTCTCTCTAGAGTTACAGGTTGCTCTTCTAGGGTTAATTTGGTAGAAATTTCAACTTCTTTTGCAATATCTATTTTTTCAATAGTCATGCCCATAAGGGTTTCTATATCCTCTCTAAAGGCTTGTTCTTTTTCTGTGGTAAGCAGTATTGCGGTACCTTGTGCCTGTGCACGACCTGTTCTTCCAATACGATGCATGTAATTTTCTGGGAATCTTGGGGTGTCTACATTTATAACATGACTTACAAGATCTAAATCTAAACCACGTGCCATGATATCTGTAGTGACTAAAATGCGAGTTGTGTTGGCATTAAAGTTTTCTATGGACCGAATACGATAGTTCTGTGTTTTGTTGGAGTGTATAACAGCAACATCATCTTTAAAGGTTTCTTGTAATAGTTCATACAATAAATCTGCTCTTTTTTTATTAGGAACAAATACCAGTGTTTTTGTAAATACCTCTTTGTCTTTTAATAAGTGACAAACCACATTTGCCTTTGTGTAGAAGTTTGGCACATCATAGGTGGTTTGTTTGATATTATCTAAAGGGGTACCACTTACCGCAACAGATATCGTAGTTGGGTTTTTAAAAAAATCATTAATAAAAACAGCAACATCATCTGTCATCGTTGCGGAGTACATGATATTTTGACGTTGTTCTTGAAGTAGTTCAAAGATATTGGTGAGCTGAAACCTAAAACCCAAATCTAGCATCACATCTACCTCATCAATTACTAATTTTTTTATGTGCTTTGTTTTAAGAGCGCGGCTTAAAATAAGGTCATAGAGCCTTCCTGGAGTTGCAACGACAATATCTGCGCCTTCCCATACAGCTTCTTTGTGAGTGTTAATGTTTACACCACCATATACACCAACCACTCTTATAGAAGAGTATTTACCAAACTTTTTAATTTCATCAACTACTTGCAGTACAAGCTCTCTAGTGGGCACTAAAACCAAAATGCGCGGGTCTATTTGCTTAGAAAACTTTAAGCCGCTTATAAGAGGGAGCATATAGGCAAAGGTTTTTCCGGTACCGGTTTGGGCAATACCTACCACATCTTTACCAGACCCTATTGGAGCAAACGATTTTGCTTGAATTTCTGTAGGTGTATCATACCCCAGGTCTTCAATTGCAAAATGTAATTGTTTGTTAATTTTAAAATCCTGAAAAGAATCCATAAGTGTTATTTTGGGCAAAGCTACAATTTATAATTTAGGTGTTTCTAAAGTATAATATAATACTTGCTTGTTTTTTCTATGGTATAGCCAATTAAAAAAAGCCACCAACACAAGGTTTATGGCTTTATTTTTTGAGTTATTATTTCATTACAAAGGTATGTTGCACCAGGGCTAACAATTAGTAATAGGTATATCTTCTTACCTTGGAGATATGTTTTGCAAGTCTAATTACTTGGTGGCTATACCCATACTCATTGTCATACCAAACATAGATTACTATGTTTTT
>JABHYI010000266.1 GCA_018656255.1 Bacteroidota bacterium | reverse complement strand
GTATGGATTATTGTGCTCAAAAGAGCTAAACCCGTTATAAAAGTCAAGGCGTCCCGAAAAAACGGAACACCTTTACTCTATATACTATAGACTATTTTTTAGTCTAAAATTTCAGTTACCTGACCTGCTCCTACAGTTCTACCACCTTCACGGATAGCAAAACGTAGACCAATGCTCATTGCAATTGCAGATATTAGCTCAACATGAATTGTTAAGTTATCTCCAGGCATTACCATTTCAACTCCATCAGGAAGAGAAATGTTACCTGTTACATCAGTTGTACGAACGTAAAACTGTGGTCTGTAGTTGTTGTGGAATGGAGTGTGACGTCCACCTTCTTCTTTTTTAAGTACGTAAACCTCAGCTTTAAACTTAGCATGTGGTGTTACAGATCCTGGCTTAACGATTACCATTCCTCTTGAGATCATTGATTTCTCAATTCCTCTTAAAAGAATACCTGCGTTATCTCCAGCTTCTCCTCTATCAAGAATTTGACGGAACATTTCAATACCAGTAATTGTAGAAGTTAATTTCTCAGCTCCCATACCGATGATCTCAACAGGATCTCCAGTGTTTGCGATACCAGTTTCGATACGACCTGTAGCTACAGTTCCACGACCAGTAATAGAAAATACATCTTCAATAGGCATCAAGAAAGGCTTATCTACCTCTCTAAGTGGCTCTTCGATCCATGTATCAACAGCTGCCATTAATTCAACAACAGTATCAACCCATTTTTGCTCACCGTTTAATGCACCAAGTGCAGAACCAGCGATTACAGGTCCATTATCACCATCATACTCGTAGAAAGATAAAAGATCTCTGATCTCCATCTCTACTAGTTCAAGTAATTCCTCATCATCAACCATATCTACTTTGTTCATAAATACAACGATACGTGGAATACCTACCTGACGTCCTAAAAGGATATGCTCACGTGTTTGTGGCATTGGTCCATCAGTTGCAGCAACAACTAGTATTGCTCCATCCATTTGTGCGGCACCCGTAACCATGTTCTTTACATAATCGGCGTGACCTGGACAGTCAACGTGTGCGTAGTGACGGTTAGCCGTCGCGTACTCAACGTGCGAAGAGTTAATTGTTATACCACGCTCTTTTTCTTCTGGAGCGTTGTCAATTTGATCAAAAGCTGATGCTTCTGAAAATCCAGCATCCGATAGTACCTTAGTAATCGCAGCTGTTAATGTTGTTTTACCGTGATCTACGTGTCCAATAGTACCTACATTAAGGTGTGGTTTCGAACGATCATATGTTGCCTTTGCCATTTTGTATTTAGTTTAACTTAGTTATATATTAGTGTTCAATTGTATTTATACTTATCTATTTTGAGCCAATGACGAGAATTGAACTCGTGACCTCTTCCTTACCAAGGAAACGCTCTACCCCTGAGCTACACCGGCTTTTGCTTGCTGGTCTCACGTCTGATTCAATAAAAAATCGAATCAAAACTCAAAAGAGCTGCTTGTTATTTGCAGATGAAACGCCTGTAAACAACAATATCCTCACAAAACTGCAAGGATGAAAATTGAGCGGGAGACCAGGTTCGAACTGGCGACATTCAGCTTGGAAGGCTGACGCTCTACCAACTGAGCTACTCCCGCTTTTAAAGAGAAACACGATGGCTTCTCAAGCTTTCAATTTCAAAAAACCACAATCGCAATTTGGTAATGGTAGTGATTGTAGACATTTAAGAGTAAAAAAAAGTTTGTGGGGAGAGCAGGATTCGAACCTGCGAAGACGTAGTCAGCAGATTTACAGTCTGCCCTCGTTGGCCGCTTGAGTATCTCCCCTATTTTTTTACTTTGAATGTATTATTCAAATTTGAATCAATATTTTAAAGAACTAACATTTAAAAAGACCTTTATATATAAGTGTTTCTAACTACAAAAAAGAAACCAAACTTTTCAAAATTTTTTGAGCCGATGGAGGGACTCGAACCCACGACCTGCTGATTACAAATCAGCTGCTCTAGCCAGCTGAGCTACATCGGCTTTTTATGTTTTTTTATGCTGAATAAATCTACATAAAGAACCCCGCTATTTCTAACGGATTGCAAATGTAAAGATTTAATTTTTTCTACAAAACAAATTGTTGGAAAATTTATTTAAGCCTTCACAATAATTCCGGCGGCAAAAATATTCAAATCATATAGATACGCAAAGCTTTTTTTGAATTAATTTTTCAGGAAAGACAAGCCCCCATTAACTCCCTCATTTTGAATTTCTTGGGTGAGCATTTTTATACACCTGTTTTAGGGTATCTATACTATTGTGGGTATACACCTGGGTAGAGGCTAAAGAGGCATGCCCCAACAACTCCTTTACGGCATTAAGCTCAGCTCCCTGGTTTAATAAATGAGTTGCAAAAGAATGTCTTAAGATGTGAGGACTCTTTTTTACTTTTAATGAAGCTTCAGAAAAATAACGGGTAATCACACGATACACTAAGGTCTCATATATAGGATTCCCTTTTGAGGTTAGCAGCAATGTATTTGAAGCCCCAAGACAAGGCAAGGCATCTCTGAAGATTTTATATTTAGCTATAGTAGTTAGCACTGAGGGCAACAGAGGTATGATTCGCTCTTTGTTTCTTTTACCTAACACCTTAATGGTTTTTTGAATTTCAGAAACATCAGAAAGCCTCAGTCCTATAAGTTCTGCTCTTCTCATGCCAGTGCTATAAAAAAGCTCAACGATTAATTTATCCCGAAGGGTTTCAAAATCATTGGCCTGATCAAACAACTCAAGGACATCTTCTACCTCTGTCTGTGAAAATGGAATTTGCACTTTTTTGGCAACTTTTAAAGCCCTGTGTTTTGCCAGAGGGGTTTCAGATATCTGATCGGTTTTTAAAAGAAACTTATAATAGGTTTTTAAAGAAGATATCTTGCGATTAATACTACTGTTTGAGATGCCTGTATCTACAAGGAATACAATCCAGCTGCGTATCATACTATAATTTACCGAAAGCAACGAGCTTAGCTCATACTGGTTTGTTATAAAATCGAAAAAACGCTCTAAATCTTTAGTATATGCCGCTACGGTATGAGGAGAATATTTTTTCTCTAACAGCAGATAGTCTGTAAAGGGTTTGAAGGGCATTTTTTTAATTAAAAAATAAATGTAGGCAATAAAAAAACCGCTCACAAATGTGTAGCGGTTTTTGATATGTATAAGGAGCAGAATACTAAATTTCTTCTGCGTCTCTTAGTCCTTGAATATACTGTGCTTTCTGTACTTCTTTTCTTCTCACAACCGATGGCTTTGAGAATGCTTGGCGTGCACGTAATTGACGCATAGTACCTGTACGGTCAAACTTACGTTTGAAACGCTTTAGTGCTCTGTCGATATTTTCTCCGTCTTTAATTGGTATAATTAACATAGTTCCATAACCTCCTCTCTATTGGACGGCAAAAGTAGAAACAAATTATGAATTATGAATTATGAATTTTATTTTTTTTGATAAAATTTATGATAATAATCTATACAGTACCTCAAAGCAAGCTTACTGTTTAAACAAACCTGCCCTTATGGTAAGATCCTTTATGAGTTTTTCTTCTTCCCTACTCTCTAACAATACATTATAGTTCTCCCAAAACTCTGGACGATACGGCTGAGGAGAGAAAATATCTTCGGTCCAGGTTTTTGACCGCTCCAGCTTTATAAGCTCTGGATCCCTAATAATTTCAGTAAAAACAATTTCTTGTACTGTGTTGTAATAAAAATCTGCTTTGTCTTGGGTAGCATTTCCGTCTTTATCTAATTGATCAGAGGAACGATCTCCAGCATTTACTAGCTTAGGCGTTTCATAATAAATATACTTAGGGTACATCTTTCCTTGATACTCCATGTAAGTCATCACTAGTTTGTGGTTTAAAAGAGTGCCAAACAAACTCTTACTACGTTTAACTTGATTCTCTGAGCTAGCCACCAGCTCATACATTACCTTTTTAATAGCCCATGAGTCCCAATCTATATAGATCCACCCTCTGGCCTGAAAACCTTCGTTGTAAATATCTGGGGTGTTTAAACCCACAAAATCTACTCCTTTTAATATCTCAATTTTGTATAATTTCTTTTCATTTTCTACCAGTACGGTATCTAACCTAAACTCATGACGAGCCAATATATCTTCACCAAAAAGGGCGCTGGTGGCATTGGCATTTCTAACCATATTTATTTTACCTCTAAAGAGCTTATCTAGCCCATTTACCCGCTGGTCATTCCAGCGAATTGCGGCAACTAGTGATGCCGTAGAAATAGTATCTCTCCGCAGGTTGTTTTTACGAAGGGTTTTGTTTTTTGTTCTTGTTTTAAGGTAAGAAGTGTAGGCAAAAAGACTGTCAACATCTCTTAAATCGTAACTCTTGCGTGTTTGGTCTACGTTGAGGCGCAGCGCATTTTTTGATCCAGCATCATAACTAGAATCATACAAAGTTATAGCACTCTCTACAAGCCATTTATACTCACTTGAATTACGCTCCTTATGCCTTAAAAACCCTTTTTGTATATACGCACTATCTGGGAGGGTTTGGGGTAACTCTTCAATAGCACGAAGCACAATATCATTTCCAGTTTTGGGTCTTGTTTCTGCTATTAATAGAATTTCATCTAAAGACGCAATATCCTCCTCTAGAAAGATATCCATCGTGCTATCAAATTCGCTCACCAAAGACTTAAAACTCTTGTAGCCTATAGAGGAAATAACCAAGGTGTCATTGGCATACCTTTTTGGAATACTCAACAAAAACCTGCCGTCTGTATTTGTAATGGTACCAATGGTTGTATTTTTAACATACACACTAGCACTCTTTAGGGGAGCAAAACTCGCAAAATCTACAATCTTGTTTTTAATTTCTATTTGAGAAGTCATGCTTATAGAAACTAAGCATAGCAAGACAAGCATATAACATCTCTGCAGGTTGTTATTTTTGGGCATGGGCTATTAATTTTAAAAACAACAAAACGCTGCAAAACACAACACTTTGAGGGTACTGTTTATAACACCTAGATTTGGTTTATATTGTATCTAATTTATGTAGCTGGCTTATAATTAACGCCATCAATTACCATCTTAGAGATAATCTCTCTTAGTATTTCTGAAGTACCTCCTCCAATGGGCCCTAACCTACTATCTCTTAAATTTCTTGCTAGTGGATACTCCTCCATATAGCCATATCCTCCTAGGAGCTGCACACAATCATAGGCAACTTGATCTGCAATTTTTGTTGATAATAGTTTGGACATGGTTGCCTCCTTAACTACATACTCACCATCATCTAGGCGTTTTGCCGTAACATAGTTAAAGGTTTTAG
>JABHYI010000197.1 GCA_018656255.1 Bacteroidota bacterium | reverse complement strand
TTAGTGCCTTGCGGGTGTCTTCTTTTAGTGCCAGAAAAGAGGCGTCGTTGGCTACAAAAACAGTAACCATTTCTTGACTAGATAACTGGCTGCTCAAAAAATTATCTTCTAAAATAGAGGCCATAAAAGAGAAAGATGTGCTTTGTGCTAAATTTTCTTGTAAGGTTTTATCTGAAGTAAAAGCGATGTCTTGCCAGTCTTTTGTAATGGTATTGTTGCTAATGCTTTTATATTTTTGAGCACTAGCGACTGTGGATAATCCTATAAATGCAATGCAAAGAATGTGTTTGAAATTCATGGTACTAATTTTTTTTAAAGATACGTAATACAAACTTTGTTACACAACGCTTAAAAAACAAGAATATTAAAAACAACGCATTAAAAAGTGATTTGCCTTGTAATTTAAATATTAGATAGTACTTTTAAAACAAATAGGAGAACACATGAATAAAGATCAAAAAACAATACGAATATATACAGGGCCAACCATGATAGCAAACGGCCTTATTGCAAGACTAAATGAAGAAGGAATTTCTCCCATCGTAAAAGATGATCATCATAGCGGTATCACAGGTGGATTTTCTACAGGGGTTCCTAACCAAGTGCGTCTGTTTATAAGAAATGAACAACTCGAAACAGCAAAAACAATGATTAATGAATACTTCGCAGAGGTAGGTGAACCTTTGCTTTAATTAATTACTCTTTGGAAATACAATCCTTTAACAGCAAGTATGCTCAAGCTTTTTATGACCTTAACCTGCAGTGGCTAGAAACCTATTTTTATGTGGAGCCCTATGACAGAGAGGTTTTAAGTAAACCAATGGAGCATATTATAAACCCTGGTGGGGAAATTTTCTTTAGTACCCAAAACAATACCGCCATAGGCACTGTAGCTTTAATAAAGAGAGGCGATGGTATTTTTGAGCTTACAAAAATGGCTGTAGCGCCATCGCAACAAGGAAAAAACCTTGGCCAACAACTCTTACAATACTGCATTGGTTTTGCCAAAGAAAACAACTTTAAACAGCTCTATCTTTACTCAAACACAAAGTTAGAAAACGCAATCCATATTTACCTAAAGTATGGGTTTATAGAAGCTAATATACCCACAAATAACCCTTACAAGCGCAGCAATATAAAGATGGTGTATCCTTTATGATATCCAATCAAAAGACAACACGATGCAGCCATAACAAAAAACTACATGTTGGAATTAATCCACTAACAAGGAAATAATCCAAATAACTCAAATTTATTGTATTTTTGTAAGAATGAAAAAAAATATTGACACTACCACCTTTGCAATTATTGATGTAGAAACAACTGGAGGAGTTTCTAAAGGAAGGATGACAGAGGTGTGTATCATTCTTGTAAAAAACAGAGAGATACTAGACACTTACACTACTCTTATTAATCCTGGATGTTTAATTCCAACAACAATTACAGCCTTAACGGGCATAGATAATCAAATGGTTGCCACTGCTCCTAGTTTTAGAGAAGTTGCACAGGAAATCTATGAATTCACAAAAGACACCGTATTTGTAGCACATAATGTAAATTTTGATTTTGGTTTTTTTAAAAAAGAGTTTGCAGGTGTTGGCATTACCTATTTAAGAAAAAAACTGTGTACAGTGCGACTATCTAGAAAACTAATACCAGGGCTTCCCTCCTATAGCCTTGGCAGATTAACCAGATCTATAGGCATAGAATTAACTGGAGCTCACCGAGCACAAGCAGATACCCAAGCTACGGTAAAGCTTTTTAATAAATTACTTGAAATAGACGCTATCTCTGGATATGAAACTATATTAAAAGCATTGGATGTAACATCAAAAGAGGCAACACTTCCTCCCCATTTACCAGCAGAAGATGTTACTGTGTTGCCAGAAACCCCTGGGGTGTATTTTTTCAAAAATAAGGCTAATAAAATCATCTATGTGGGTAAAGCTAAGAATATAAAAAAGAGGGTTTTATCGCATTTGTACGCTAAGGCCTCTAAAGAAATCGCTCTGGCGCAGGAAACATACCATATAGATTTTGAGCAAACTGGAAATGAACTAACAGCGTTGTTACTTGAATCTCATAATATCATAAAGCACTACCCAAAATATAATAAGGTACAAAAAAGACCTACTACAACATTTCAAATTATTAATTACACCAACAGACTGGGAATACTACAACTCGCCATAGGTAAGACCAAAACAACAACAAACTCAATTGCAACACTATACAGTAATGCATTGGCAATTGAGCAATTAGAACACCTATGCCAAGAGTACGAACTATGCCCAAGGTATTGCTCATTGCAAAGCCAGGGCAGTGCATGTACACACTATAAAATAAAAAAATGTAATGGAATTTGTCAAGACCTTGAGGATGTACAGGTGTATAACAAAAGAGTACAAGAGGCTATCTATAGTTTTCAACAACAGCAAGACAGCTATATCATTAAAGGAAAAGGGAGAACCCCCTCTGAGGTCTCTATAATTTTGATTGAACAAGGAGAGTATAAGGGCTTTGGGTTTATTGATGCACAAGAATCTATTGCCTACTTTGAGGATTTTTCCAATTACATTACGCGCTACAAAAGCTCCTACTACACTACAAAAATCTTACAGTCATACCATAAAAAAAACACCAATAAAAACATCGTTACCAAAGCAAGAAACTAATCACTCTTTTGCAAATTTACCTCTCTATATATGTAAGCAACCGAAAATGAAATTTTAATCAAGAAAAAAGGCATAATGAAAATTCATTATGCCTTTTTTATTACTGTCGGGATGACAGGATTTGAACCTGCGACCACTTGACCCCCAGCCAAGTACGCTACCGGACTGCGCCACATCCCGTGCTAAAAAATAACCTAACTCTAACTTATGCTATTTTAAGCTCGTAAAAATAATAAAATCTATAACCAACAAGGGGAAAATAAATTAAAAAAAGCGTGTGGTATCTATATAAATCATTAATTTTGCAATCCGAATTTAAGTATTCAATTCGGGGTGTAGCGTAGCCCGGTTATCG
>JABHYI010000028.1 GCA_018656255.1 Bacteroidota bacterium | reverse complement strand
CAGCCCCCTTAAAATTGCCAAACCCGATGTTATTTTTATCCAAGAATATTATAGGAAAGCCACACAAAAATTTCCGGAATATCCATACCGTTATATTCATTTTAAAAACAAAAATATTGGTCTAGGATATGCTATTTTTTCAAAATACCCTTTACTAAACACCGGGGCTTTTGATTTTGATAAAACCAATAACAATAGCCTCTATGCAGATTTAGTAAAAGGCACAGATACCCTGAGGCTTTACAATGTGCATTTAAAATCTATAGGTATAACCGCTTCTGTACATTCTCTGCAAGAACAAGACAAAGAAAAATTATTTAAAAGATTAGCTACCACCTTTGAAAGGCAACAAGAACATACGGAGGTTATTCTGAAACATATGAATACCACAAAATATCCTATTGTCCTTGCAGGAGATTTTAACAATACGGCATTTTCTTACGTGTATAGAAAACTTCAACAAAACATGAATGATGCCTTTATAGAAAAGGGTAAGGCTCTAGGTACTACTTTTATGTTTGATTATTACCCAATGCGTATCGATTATATATTTGGATCAAAACAGTTAGAGGTTTTAGAGTTTACTTCTTTAGAGCAAACCTTCTCAGATCATTTTCCTGTTGCTGCTATCTTTGGTATACCTTAGTAGGCTAACTCTCCAAAGTTTGGTTTTGCAGGTAATTTAATGTGTTAGGACCTTCATTAAATAACAAATCTAAAATAGATAAATTCTCTATATGACCATGGTTACCCTCAAATACCTGATGGTAGGTGTCAAAATTATAACTTGGTTCTTTTTTACAATTTGCCAAGTGGCGCATATCTTGTAACTGGGTGTTTTTTTGAAACACACTTGATGTTGTAATTAGAGTCTCTAGACCAATAAGTTCTGCAATAGTATTTAGTGTTTGAATATTAAAATCTTGAAGTTTTAAAACAGGTTCTTTAAAAAGAGGCGCCAAATCATCCTCATAAAATTCAAAATAGGGAGAGGTTCTATAGGCTACTTGTATGGATTTCCAATGTTCTGCTAGCCACGAAAAGTTGTTTTCTGGAGCAACATCTTTGGTTTTTTGGTGCCGTATATTTTTTGAATGCCGTATGGGTATATTTAATAATAGTTTCCCATTGCTGTGCGCTATATAAGCTCTGTTTCTGTAGGTTTGTTTTTGATAATTGTCTTGTGTCTCTAGGGTGATTTTATCTGCCTTTGCCATTGCAACCATTGTTGCAATAGAGGGGAAGTAACTTGGATAAATTAGGATATGTCGTTCCACTTTTTAGTTAAGCTTTCTTTCTTCTTTTTTGAAACCAACGAAAACCAAACCATCCTGCTAGTAGTACTAAAAAAGGGATAAAATAAGAGGTTGTTTCTCCCTTACCACTAACGGTGGTGAAGAAACGATCCCAGCGTATTTTATTAAATAAGCCTTTCGCTTTACTATTAAAGCTCATCCATACAAAAACGGGTTTCCCTACCACATGGTTCATAGGTACATATCCCCAAGAACGGGCATCTTGAGAGTTATTCCTGTTATCTCCCATCATCCAATAATAATCCATGGTAAAAGTGTACTCAGTGATAGGACTTCCGTTTAACAGTACGGTGGTTCCGTTTTGTGTAATGGTATTTTCTATGCCAATTTCACTTCCTTCATAGACTTCAATAATACGTTTGTAAAAAGCAATACTCTCTGGAGTAATAGCAACTGTTTTTCCTGCCTGTGGGATGTAAATGGGGCCAAAATGATCATTGTTCCATGAATTTGCAGCGGTCTTAGGAAATATCCCCTGATCTTTCATGCCTTTTTCTGCCATCTTTCTTTCTGCGCTTATCACATCTGGGTAGTTTTTAATGCCTTGGTATGCTTTGTCTGTTAAATGAGCTGTGTAGGTATATACTCCCGTAGCTCTATCTAGGGCTGTAGCATACATATCGCTAACACCATATCTATTAGAGAAATAATTGTTTGGTTCTGGCAAAAGCCTTCTTTGTTCGTCAACTTTTACTAGAACACTTTTTGAAGTAATAGTATAGGCAAATTGTAATTTTGCACGATCTGGTAAATCGTTTTTTGTGCCATTTATATAAACATATCCATCACGTACCTCTAGAGAATCTCCAGGGAGTCCAACACAACGTTTTACATAATTTGATTTTTTGTCAATGGGTTTATACATCTTTCCAGATGGGGGAGGCCCAATATCTATAAAATTGTCAATAGGCCAATTAAATACTACAATATCATTGTGCTCAATATCTTCAAAACCAGGTATTCTTATACTTGGCAGCTGGGGTTTTGGAATGTAAGATTTTGTCCTAGTACCCATAAACACATCATGCATCATTGGCATTGCAATAGGGGTCATTGGCGTGCGTGCGCCAAAATGAAACTTACTCACAAATAGAAAATCACCTACCAAAAGTGTTTTCTCTAGTGATGAAGTGGGTATCACAAAAGGTTGCATAGCATAGGTATGCACTATAGTGGCTGCCACTATGGCAAATGCTAAAGAGCCAATCCATTCTACCAGTGCGTTTGGTTTTTTTAAATCCTCATCTTCTAAATAAGTAAGTTCTTGTGTATAATTAACATAAAACAAATACAATCCTCCTGTTAGGATTACTAAAAGAGTATCTATAGTACTTGTTTTACCATATCTGCTTAGTAGCTCTACCCACAAAACAGGAAACATGATAAGGTTTACAATAGGAATAAATAAAAGAAGTGTCCACCACCAAGGTTTTTTTATAATGCGCATCAATACAATAGCATTGTATAGGGGCACTGCTGCTTGCCAAGGTTTTTTACCTGCTGCAACATAAAATTTCCAAGTACCTAAAAAGTGTACTACTTGTATTATAGCAATAAATGCCAACCAGTTTACTAAACTCATATTTTATTTTTTTTCTGAAATACCAACCCCATTGGGTACATGGCTACTATATATATATTAATTTTTATAATCCTAACACGTCCTTCATTGTAAAAATTCCTTTTTTATCTATAAGAAATTCTGCAGCTATAACGGCGCCAATAGCAAAACCTTCCCTGCTGTGCGCCTCGTGCTTAATGGTTATGGTGTCTATTTTTGATTCAAAGGAAACACTGTGTGTACCTTTTACATCTGCTTCTCTTCTAGATTTTATACCAACAGCATCTGGTGTGGTATTATCTAAACTCCATGTGTTCTTATCTGTATAGGGTAAAAGGTCTTCTACTAGTGTTATTGCAGTACCGCTAGGAGCATCTTTTTTTTCTGTATGATGAAT
>JABHYI010000232.1 GCA_018656255.1 Bacteroidota bacterium | reverse complement strand
GAGTTAAACTCAATTTTCTTTAGAATTTTTCTATCATGGCTTAACCTAGAAGTAAAACGATTGAAGTTTGCTTTGTCACCACCAACAATACCATCTTGTGTTAAGTAGGAAGCACTAAAAGAGGTACGTCCATTTTCTGTACCACCAGAAACGGTAATATCTGCATTAGATATAGGAGCCGATTCAAAAACTTCATTCTGCCAATTTGTACCTTGACCTAAAGAGCCAACATTATTGAAAAGTGGCGCTTCACCATTATTGATCCTTGCCTCGTTTACAAGACCAGCATATTCTGTAGCGTTTAAAACAGGAATTTTACGCGTGGTTTCTTGGATACCGTAGTAAGATTTAAAATCAAATTTAATATCTGAGTCATAACTACCACTTTTTGTTGTTATTAAAATAACACCGTTGGCGGCTCTTACACCATATATACCAGCTGTTGCATCTTTCAATACATTGATGGATTCTATATCTGAAGGGTTTACAACACTTAAATCTTCAATTACGTTACCATCCAGAAGTATTAAAGGCCTACTATCTTTATTGGTGGAAATACCACGAATTTTAATATCTAACCCACTACCAGGAGCACCAGAGCTCGGGGTAATTTGCACCCCAGCAACTTGACCCTGAAGGGCTTGCTCGATTCTAGTTGGTTTTAAATCCTCAATAGTTTCGCTAGATATTACAGATACAGCACCAGTAATTTCTTTCTTACGCTGTGTACCGTAACCTACAATTAAAACTTCCTCTAGGGAGTCTACATCTGGAGTTAACGAAATTGTAACGTTGTCTTGAGATGTGATGCGCATTTCTGAACTTACAAAGCCAACGTATGACACTACTAATATGTCATTAACTGAGACTTCATCAATTTTAAAATTTCCATCAAAATCTGTGGTGACACCGTTTTGAGTTCCTTTTACCAAAACGGTAGCACCTAATAAGGGTATGTTTTGGTCTTGATCTACTACTGTTCCTGATAATGAAAAGTTTTGGGCACTCGCCACAAAGCAAAAACAAAATACAGCAACAAAAATACTAATGTGTTTCATTCAATATAATTTTGGTACAAGATACGTATAGAAAACTAACATTTCCTTAATTTCAACCTATACAAAAAACATACATCATAAATACATGGGGTATAAATTAATAATATAGCAATAAAAGCCCCGTAAATATATAATGTTTGTATTGTAGAGTAAATAGCAGTAACTACCATAAATAGGCTCTTTAAAACAAATGTTGTGGTAATGTTGTAAGTTGAAAATGGGATGTTGTATCTATTTTAAATCTATAAAGTAGTTGTTTAGGTTGACTTTATGATCTAGGTTAATTTTTTTACGCAATCTGTATCTTTTAATTTCAACGCTTCTGTGGGAGATGTTAAGCAATGGAGCAATCTCTTTGGATGATAGATTTAGCCTTAAATAAACGCAAAACCGCAAATCATTTGCCGTTAGATTTGGGTGTATATCTTTAACTTTCTTAAAGAAATCCTTATCTGCATGGTTAAATGCCTCCTCAAAGAACTCCCAATCATCTTTATCATTCAAGGATTTATTAATCTTTTTAACTAATGGGGCTACCGTTTCTATTTCAGAAAACTTTAAAAGCTCTTCTTTGAAATCATTTAACACATTGTTCTTCTTTATCATACTCATGGTAGATACCGCTAGTTCTCTATTTCTAGCTTCAATGTCTTGTTGTAGTTTTTCGTTCTTTAATTGAATGATTTCTTTTTGGGCCTCAAGCTCCTTTAAAGCAATCTCTCTACTGCTTTTTTCTAGAATTCTATCCTTTTCTAACCTATACCCTCTTTTATACCATGCGTTTACAAGTATGAAAAAGAAAATAAACGCTATAACATATAATGTAATTGAAAGCAAAGAAAAGTACCAAGGCCTTTCTATAGTAAAGGAATACTGAGCCTCACTCTCTTGCAAGGTATTATTTACACGTGCCTTTAAACGAAAGGTATAATCTCCATAACTTAAATTATCAAAAGAAACACTAGCGTTTGTGCTCCAATCACTCCAAGAGGTATTTGAATCACTCTCTAGAAGGTATTGAAATTCTGAAATCTTATAGGTATCATACTCAGGAACAGAGTATTTAAACACAATGCAATTATCACTAGCTTTAAACAAGCGCTGATCTTTATTAATAAGTGCAGCTTCTTGTTTACTCTGGCCAACGTATACCGCATTTAGATGAACATCGTAGCGTTTCTCAGGGGTATCTTTTGTGTTTATTAAAAAGTAGCCATTTGAAGTCCCAGAGAGAAATTGTTGTGAGTTTATTCTTGAAATATTCTCAAATCCCTTCTTCTGTTTACGAAGAGAGATTGGAATTTGCATTGTTTTAATGATATAAGAATCTGTAAAGGGTTCTTTGGTTATATGGGTTATACCGTCTTTGGTAAAAAACCATAACATTTCTGAGACATTGGTCTCTAGTTTACCAGATACGTATGATTCTTTAGAAAAAATAGTGCTCAAAGTCTCTTCCTTTAAAAACGTATCTGTTTTGGTATCTAAGAAATAAACACCCTCTTCGTTTGCGTATAAAAGGCGGTCGTAAAATTTTGCTATACTAGAGTTTGAGCCTTTAGTGACAGAGGTGTGTTTTTTAACATTACTAACATTGGTATATCCTAAATCAAGGGCTAATGTATAGACGCCTTTATACTCATGACTAACCAAAATAGTAGTGTCTGAGGAAAACTCAAAATATCTTGAAGAAATATCAAAGCCTTCAACTTTATTTTTAAAACTCCAAACACCATTTTTCTTTTCAATTATGTTTAAACCATTGTAATTTCCTTGAATCAAGATGTCTTTATTTTCTCCAGGTATTGACTTAATAGACCAAGTTCCCATCTCATTGGCTATAATACTTGCTTTGGAGCCATCTATTTGAAATGTACCTGTGTTATGACCACAAAACAAGGTATTGTTAATCTGCTCAAGACACCAAACCTGGCCCTCTGTTCCTCGTATTAGTTTAAAAGAAGTGTCTGTATCCAAAGGCTTATAAAACAGCCCTTGATTTGTTCCTAAATACAGATTGTTCTCAAAAATTATAGAAGCATAGGTGGTACCAAGGGTACCTTTTCTATCTGTATAACTTAAATACGGAGATGTAAGATTTACACAATCTAGACCATTATCTAGCCCAACCCATAGATTGCTATTGTGATCCTCATAAAGAGATAAGGCTGTGTTATCTCCAAGACCATTAAATCTGTTAATATTAAAAAGCTGTTCTCCGGTGGCTGATAGATGAATAATACCACTACCAATAGTACCTAGTAACAGGGTTCCATCTTTAAGGGCAAGGGCTGTATATATACTAGCCTGCTTGATATCTTTAGCCACAGAAATTGGCCAAGGCTTAACCCTGGTGGCGTCCAAATGAAAAACACCACTGTTTTGAGTAACAGCAAGTGTTTTGTTATTTACAGATAAGATTTGTACTACAATATCATTATTGAATTCTTTTGCGTCAAATAATTTCTTTTTAATTCCATTTTCAATAGTAAACAAACCTCTATTTATCACAAAAAAATAAATTTCTTGGCCCACCTTAAATAGCTTTTGTATCGTATTGTCTGTATCAATGACTTTAACAGTGCTATCTTCTGTGTTGTATATATATATTCTGCTCAAAGATTGGAATAAGATCCATTTGTTATAAGGAGTAATACTCCAAAACTGTTCATCTTCGATAAGGTTAATATTTAATGTTGTAGTAAGTGAGTTGTATTTTTGTTTACCATCTGGACCTGGCTGCCAGTAACCAAATTCCATATAACTACCGCTATAAATTTTATTTCCCACAGCACAAACAGAACGAACAATTGTATTATTAGGAGAGGGATGCAACAACCAATAAGACCCGTTATACTCCAGAAGTCCTTCATTATTAGCAACATATATAAAATTATTGGCAGATTCTGTAATAGACCAATTCTGGGTTCCTGCCTTATACACCTCTGTAGAATAATTTGTAATTGGAGGTAGCTCTTGTGAAAGAGTTGTTGTAGTGTAAAAACAAAAAACAAAAAAAACAATGTAGAGTATACGCATCATGTTGTAGTAAATATTTGATAAAAATACCATAATATATAGTACAACAAAGGCATTAAACTAAATAGATTGTAAAAAAAATATCTATTTAATTTTTATTGTTCTCAGAGAAAGTGTTAAGTCCTTGTTGTAGCCACTCTAAATATGCATCTGCATCTGGAGTGTATCCTAAAGGTTTATTTAATAGGTTAAAGTCTGTATCTATTAAAATATAATAAGGTTGAGAATTATTTTTGAAATTGACAGTCTGGAAGGTAGCCCACTTATCACCCACTGTTTTTATTGCCTTGGTACCCCCTGTTGGCTTTAAAAAATTAAATGTGTTGTCACTGTCTAGTTTTTTCCTATCATCAACATACAGAGAAACCAAAATGTAATCATCCGTAATAACAGAATAAATATCATCACGTGTCCAAACCTGCTCTTCCATTTTACGGCAATTTACGCAGGCCCATCCTGTAAAGTCTATCATGATAGGTTTACCAGCTTTTTCTGCCTCTGCAAGACCATCATAAAAGTCTTTAAATCCTGTAATTCCTAGATCTCTCTCGTAAAGACTATAAAACATAGGTGGAGGGAAACCACTGAGTAGCTTTAGGTTTGAATACTTAGTATTTGTAAGTCCTGGTAGTAAATATAAAAAGAAAGAAATACTAGCAACACCTACAATGATATTACCCAAAGGAAGTTTCTTCTTTTTTGGGCCATCATGTGGAAACCTAATAAAACCAAACAAATAAAGCGCAAGACCAAGGGCACAAATTACCCAAATGGCAATAAAAATTTCTCTTTTTAGTAATCCCCAGTGTTCTACAAGATCTGCGTTTGATAGAAACTTAAATGCCAGCGCTAATTCAACAAAACCAAGAACAACCTTTACTGTGTTTAACCAACCACCACTCTTTGGCAGTGTATTTAGCCAATTTGGAAACAGTGCAAATAATGCAAAGGGTAACGCCAAGGCCAAACCAAAACCTCCCATACCCATAGATAACTGCATGGCGCCTCCATCACTAGATAAAGAGCCTCCCAATAAAGAGCCTAAAATAGGCCCTGTGCATGAAAAAGAAACAATGGCAAGTGTAAGGGCCATAAAGAAAATACCGATGATCCCTCCTATGCTGTTGGCTTTATCATCCATTTTATTACTCCAAGACTGTGGCAATGTAATTTCATAGTATCCAAAAAACGAAAAAGCAAAGGCAATAAAAATGATAAAAAAGATAACATTAAGCGCAACGTTTGTTGAAATATTATTTAATATCTCTGGGTCTAAAGAGTCTAAAAGATGGAATGGCAAACTAAGTAGTACATAAATTCCAAATATGAAAAAACCATATAAAATGGCGTTACGCATCCCTATTTTTTTGTTTTTGGCACTCTTTGTGAAAAATGAAACGGTTAAAGGTATCATAGGGAACACGCACGGTGTTAACAGAGCTATAAGCCCACCTATAAAACCTAAAAAGAATATAGTCAAAAATGATTTACCTTCTTGATCTTGTGTTTGGTACTTTTCCATTCCTTTTAAAGGAATCGATAATTTTGCTGATTTATCAAGATCTTCTTGAGTGATATTTGCTACCTGGGCAGCAGCTTTCTTATCATTTAAACCAATTTTAAAAATCTTACTCTCTGGAGGCAAACACTGCTTATCATCACACACAGAATAGTAAATATCTACTTCAATTTCTAACTTGTCTGGGTTTATAACCTTGATTTGCTGAGTGAACACAGCATAATTATCAAAGAAAATAATATCCATCTCAAATATAGGGTCATAAAAAGGAGCCACCACTGGCTCTATGGTCTCACCCACTAAAACAAAACTAGTATCACTTGTATTGTAACTAAATTCTGTAGCAATTGGGCCAATTTCATCCGGCCCCATTTCTGGCTCCACTTGGCTGTATAAATGCCATTTTTCTTCTAAAACAGCCTCCATAGTTATGGTGTATAGATCACCACTGTTTTTTTCTAAACTCACATCCCAGGTAACAGGATCTAAAAAACCTTGCGCATTGGATTGACTAATAAATGACGTAAGTACTAAAGCAAAAAATATTATTTTTCTCATAATTATGTATTCCATTGTATTTTTAACACCTCTTTGGTGGCACTTGTTACTTTATATCTGTCATCAGGTCTTAAGCCAATAACCCAAACAATCTCATCTCCACTCTCCAATACCCAAACGCTGTTTTTGGATAACAAAGATAGCTTTTCATCTTTAAAAAACTTAGTGAGTTTCTTTTTTCCTTTCATGCCAAAGGGATGAAAAACATCATCCAAACGCCATGCTCTAACCTTTAAGGGATATCTAAGTTTTGCAGCATCTACATAAAGGCTATGCGGCTCAAGTTCTCCTACCTGGGCTACCTTTGTAAAGTTTAATTTTATAGGAATGGTACAACTTTGTTGTTTGGCATCAATACAATAAACGCGAGAGTCTACTACCTGCTCTTTTGTAGTTAAAACAAGATGGTTTCTATCTTTATGGAGCACATACTGCTTTGAAAGCACCTTCTTGCCTACTTCACTTTCTAGAATACTAGCGATTGCCTTAAAATCTGTAAACCCATATGGATATAACAACTCAAACAATAGTGTATTGGTATTTGGTAGTGCTTGTAATTGCTTACTATCAATTTCGAAGCTGGTATCTTTGTGAGAGACCACCAACTTTGTCACTAAAGTAATATAATCTTCTAGCAATGCTTGACTTTCTTTAAGATGCTGTTGGGTCTGTTTGAAATTTTGCAAAACAGTTTTGTTCACGCCTTTAAAGGCTGGAATTACGTCAAGACGAAGTTTATTTCTTAAATAATCACGGGTACTATTACTAGAATCCTCTCTCCAAAACAATTCTTCTTTTTTTGCAAATTGCATTATTTGTGCTCTAGAAAAAGGCAATAAAGGCCTAATTAACTGCTCGGTATTGGAAGCAATCCCGGTTAACCCCCTTAAACCTGTAACGCGAGAAAGATTTATAAAAAAGGTTTCAAGGTCATCATCTGCATGGTGTCCTGTAGCAATTCTATCATAGCCATTTGCCCTTGCCGTACTATAGAACCATTCATACCTTAATTCACGGGCAGCAACTTGTGTTGAAACTCCTTGGGTTTTAGCATACCTTTTAGTGTCAAAAACAGTTGTAAATACTGGAACTCCCAAATTGCCTGCTATGGTTTCAACAAAGCTAAGATCGGCATCACTATGGGCACCTCTTAGTTTAAAATTACAATGAGCAACCCCTAGAGTAAGACCAATTTTTTGAAGCAAGTGCAACAATACAATACTGTCTAGACCACCACTACAAGCAACCAAAATTTTTTGATCTGCCAGTGCTGGAAAATGAGCTGCAATATGCTTTTTAAATGCTGTAACCACGTCTTAAATTATAGTAATAATGTATGCATAAATAATGATAAAATGCGGGTAACACAATTTTATTGCGCTAATACCTGCCGCATTGCTTTTGCTTTTAGTAAACACTCTTGGTATTCTGCCTCAGGAATTGATTTTGCAGTAATTGCCCCACCCACAGAAAAACTCACATATTGTGTAGCAGCATTATATAAAATACTACGAATTACAACATTAAAGTCAAAATCACCACTTGGGGTAAAATACCCTACAGCACCGCTGTAGGCTCCTCGCCTTGCGTCTTCTAGTTTTTCAATAATTTTCATTGCACTTACCTTGGGAGCCCCTGTCATACTGCCCATAGGGTAGGTTTTTTTTATAATTTCAACAGGATGTATAGACTCAGGCACTTCACACACAATGGTAGAAATCATTTGGTGCACCTGCTCAAAGGTGTAAATTTTACAGAGCTCCTGGACAGCCACTGTTCCTTTTTTTGCGACGCGAGACAAATCATTACGCACCAAATCTGTAATCATAATGTTTTCACTGCGCTCTTTTGGGTCTTGCTGTAATTGTAACATGAGTGCTGCGTCCTCCTTGGGTGAAACCGCCCGCTTGGCAGTTCCTTTAATAGGCTGAGAAACAATATGTGTACCCTCTTTTTTAAGGTAACGCTCTGGAGAGGCAGATAATACATATTGCTGTTCTAATTTTAAAAACGTAGCAAAAGGCGGGGTAGACAGCTCATTTAATTTCCAAAAAGCAGCCGTTGAATCTAGTGTAACCCCTTCACTGAAAAATTCTTGACAAAAATTTGCTTCATAGATATCGCCCCTTTTAATGTGTTGTAGCATTGCAGCTACTTTTTTGAGATAGCTGTCTTTTGATGTTCTTGCAAGTATCTGTATGGGTTGTTTTGAAATCGTTTTTTGAGTTACGTGGGTAGCCAAAATAGCATCCCAATCCTCCTGCAGCTCATCATCAACCATGTTAAGGTAGGATAAGGTTACTGCTGTTTGAGAAAAAAGAAATACTTTCTTGGGTTGAAAAAAATACAACTGCGGAAACTCTAGACCATCTATATTTTTTGAGGTTAGCGCTTCTACATCGTTTTTAAGATCGTAGCTCAAAGAGCCAAACAACCAGTCTTTTGTTATTGTTTGATACTCATCAAGTTTTTCAAAGGCTTTATCTGCATCTGTTTTAAGTGCTGTAAAAGCATCAACAGCCAATATAGCACTATAAGTGCCATGTGTCTGGACGTGCTCATTAGAGTCTAGCCATGCAACCTCATCATACTGTTGCGCCCATTGCAACAATTGTTGCCTGAGGGTATCTGTAAGGGTAGCAGTAAAAGTTTTTGAATATCGTTTCACTATAAAGAAGCTATCAATAAGGCAACTGCCTCTTGCATAATTTTTGCTTGTTGTTGATTTACAATTTTCCCATCTTTTAAATCAAAATTCTCACTAAAAGAAGGAAATGGAATACTGGCAACGATGTCTACCTTTTTTCTGGTATAAAAATCTGTAAGATATGCTAGTGCTGTTTGGCCTCCTCGAGCTCCATCAGAGGTGCTCAAAAGTATCACTTTTGCTCCACTTAAATAACTACCATCTATTCTAGACAACCAATCAATTACATTTTTAAAAAAAGCAGAAATAGTACCATTATGCTCATTTACAGAAATCAATACACCATCTGCTTGTTTAATAATATTCAATAAGCTAACTAAAGTGTCTGGAAAACCCTCTTTAGCTTCAATTTCTTGGCCATACATGGGCAAAGGATAGTCTGTAAGTTCAAGCACGGTGACATCACAATTCTCTATGGTGGAAGCCAGATGGCTTACAAGGGCGTGATTTATAGATGTACTACTATTACTTCCAGCAAAGGCTATGATTTTTTTCATTTTTTAAAGATATTGAAAAGTAGTACCATTTCAAATAAAAAAGAATTCTAGAAACAAACATGATTTTAGTAAACTATCATGCCATGCTCTAGAATTCTTTTTTAAGATACTAATTGTGTTTTAAATATGTAAAGCTCTGTCTGCGGTTGCAGCTAGGGCTGCTTCTTTGATTGCTTCTGCGTAGGTTGGATGGGCATGACTCATACGCGCTATATCTTCTGCGCTGGCACGAAACTCCATTGCTACTACCATTTCGGCAATAAGGTCTGCACAACGAGCACCTACCATATGAGCTCCTAATATCTCATCGGTAGTTGCATCACTTAGTATTTTTACAAATCCATCGGTATCTCCGCTGGCTCTTGATCTTCCTAAAGCGCGCATAGGAAACTGTCCTGCTTTGTAGGACGTTCCAGATTCTTTTAATTGCGCTTCTGTTTTACCAACACTGGCCACTTCTGGCCAAGTATATACAACACCTGGAATTAAGTTATAATCTATATGAGGTTTTTGACCCGCTAATATTTCGGCAACCATAACACCCTCTTCTTCTGCCTTGTGTGCTAGCATAGCGCCACGCACCACATCTCCAATAGCGTATATATTTGAAATGTTGGTTTGTAAATGATCGTTAACATCTACCTGGCCACGCTCATTGGCTTTAACACCTGCGTTTTGCAGTGCAAGCCCGTCTGTGTAGGCGCGGCGCCCAACAGATACTAAACAATAATCACCCGTAAAGGTTACTTCTTTATCTTTTTTATCTGTAGCGGTAATACTTACTTTATCTGCTTCTCTTGAAACACTAGACACCTTATGAGACAAGAAAAACTTAACACCTTGTTTTTTCATAGCCTTCATTAGCTCCTTGCTTTGGGCAGTGTCCATGGTAGGAATAATTCTATCCATGTATTCTATTACAGATACTTCTGCTCCTAGCCTCTTGTATACTTGACCAAGCTCCAGGCCTATTACACCTCCACCTATAACAACCATGTGTTTAGGGATTTCTGTAAGACTCAAAGCCTCTGTAGAGGTAATAACACGCTCTTTATCTAGTGTAATAAACGGTAAGGTAGCTGGTTTACTACCCGTTGCTATAATCGTATTGGCAGCTTCTATTGTTTGAGTGCTCTCACCTGTAATCTCAATATGTGTAGCATCTTTAAAAGAACCCACTCCAGTAAAAACATCAATTTTATTTTTGTTCATCAGAAAATCAATCCCTTTAGTAGTTTGCTCTACCACAGATGCTTTTCTTTCTATCATCTTTTTGAAATTAATTTTAACCTCTCCAGGAATATCAATACCATGGTCTTCAAAATGCTTCATAGCATCTTCATAGTGGTGTGATGAATCTAGAAGTGCCTTACTTGGTATACAACCCACATTTAAACAGGTACCTCCAAGGGTGTTATATTTTTCGATAATTGCGGTTTTCATCCCTAATTGTGCACAACGAATTGCCGCTACATATCCACCAGGACCAGAACCTATTACTGCAACATCATACTTTGACATACTTTCTTTTTTTAATTAACATTTTACAACGGTTTTAAAATTTCCGAAGCTAGACTACAAAGGTACAATTCTGTAAAGAAGTTTAAAAGTTTATAGCCCTTGAAGTTGATCGCTTGCTTAAAATTAAAAATACCATAGTTGTGTATGGGTTGTTTTTACTTGACAGGCAAAACTGTAGTGTTTTTTACCTCGTTTATAGTAAAGGAACTTTGGGTGCTACCTATGTTCTTTAAAGAGGTTAGTTTATTAATCATAAAGTACCTAAAGGCATCCATATCCTTAACCATAACTTTTAGAAGGTAATCAAATTCTCCACTTACGTGATAACACTCCAAAACCTCATCAATTAAAGAAATCTTAGCCTCAAAGTTTGAAATACTAGACTCTGTATGTTCAGAGAGTTTTACATGGCAAAACACCATAAAACCAAAATTAAGATGTTTTTTTTCTAAAAGAGCTACATATTTTTTTATCACTCCATTTCGCTCCAATTTCTTTATTCTTTCATACACTGCCGTTACAGACAAGTTCAATCTTGATGATAACTCTTTATTGGTCTGTTTACTATCCTGTTGTAGATAATTTAGTAGCGAAAAATCTATAAAGTCTAATTTCATGGAGAAAAATTTTTCTAAATATACACAACAAAACAGATATAATTAGATTAAAAAACACATTATTTATAATAATACAGTATAAATTACTTTATTTAATACTTAATTTCAATAATTATTCTATATAATGGTATATTTGGTGTATAATTTATTTTACTTAATCAAATAGTATCCTTTTATTATGGCAAAAAAAGAATTTAACCCTGCAAACAACATTCAAGATCTTCAGTTTTTTGGAGAATCTGGAGGTGTAAATCCATCTATCTCAGACTCCTCAACCTATACCTTTCTATCTGCACAGACCATGCTTGATACTTTTGAAGGAAATACAGAGGGATGTTACCTCTACTCTAGACACACCACCCCTTCTAATATGTATTTAGGAGAGGCTCTTGCTGCAATGGAGGGAACACAAACAGCTAATGTAGCCGCTAGCGGTATGGGAGCCATCACTCCTACCATCTTGCAATTTTGTAAAGCCGGAGACCACATAGTATCATCAAGAACTATTTATGGTGGTACGTATGCATTCTTAAAAAACTTTACGCCAAAACTAAACATTGATACCCCTTTTGTAGATATTACAAATCTAGAAGCCGTTGAGGCAGCCATTACTCCTGAAACCAAAATTATTTTCTGTGAGTGTGTTAGTAACCCTCTACTAGAAATAGCAGATATTAAAGGTCTTGCTGCCATTGCAAAAAAGCACAACCTGGAGCTACTTGTAGACAACACCTTCTCACCACTGAGTATCTCGCCAATTAAATTGGGAGCAGATGTTGTTATGCATAGTTTAACAAAATTTATAAACGGTAGTAGTGATACTATGGGCGGTGTTGTATGTGGATCTCAAGAACTAATAGATGCACTGCGTGATGTAAATGATGGCGCTTGTATGCTTTTGGGAGCATCTATGGATAGTCTTCGTGCAGCCTCTATATTAAAAAACCTCAGAACCCTACATATACGCATGCAGCAGCACAGTAAAAACGCGCTGTATCTTGCACAAAAATTTGAAGCAGATGGACTACGCGCTGTCTATCCAGGATTACCCTCTCACCCAGGGCATACCCTTTACAACAGTATGATGAATCCAAAATACGGGTATGGAGGCATGTTAACCATTGACGCAGGAGGACTAGAAAAAGCAAATAAACTAATGGAATTAATGCAGGAGAGAAATGTAGGATATCTTGCAGTGAGTTTAGGATTTTATAAAACATTATTTAGCGCACCAGGAACGTCAACATCTTCTGAAATACCAGAAGATGAACAAGCACAGATGGGACTCACAGAGGGTCTTATACGTTTCTCTATTGGTCTTGATGATGACATAGAACGCACCTACCAAATTATGCGTCAGTGCATGAAAGACGTAGGAGTCCTGTAAAATTACCTTTAGACTAAAAATACAAAGAGAGCTGTAAAATATTTAAATATTTTACAGCTCTCTTTTTGATTTGCATACATCTACACAAAATCGTAACATTACAAAACAAATTAAAATTTCTACTATGCCACAAGAGAATCTCTCAGATATTAAAATTCAGGAGCAAAAAATTAATGACAATAAACAACTAAG
>JABHYI010000169.1 GCA_018656255.1 Bacteroidota bacterium | reverse complement strand
CTCTGCCACTCATTCCATTTTTTAACTGTATTTTAGAATAGTGTTTAAACTTGCTTTTTAATTTCTTGCTAATATAAGAACTCGCCAAAAAGATAAGTCCCGCAACGATATAATATCCCATCATCAGAATTTGTAATTTTAATTATTTAGTATACTGCAAAAAGCGTGCTATTTTTTTATCCTACAATATTAATAATTTTTCCAGGCACAACAATCACCTTTTTAGGCACTCGCCCATCTAGTTGCTGTATGGTTTTTGGATTTGCCATCACAGCAGCTTCTATGTCCTCTTTCGACATATCTAGTGGTAGTTCCATTTTAAAACGCATTTTACCATTAAAAGAAATTGGGTATTCTTTACTGCTTTCCACTAAATGGCTTGGATCAAAAACTGGAAACCCGGCCCCAGAGATACTATCTTGGTGTCCTAATTTACTCCACAACTCCTCTGCAATGTGAGGTGCATATGGTGAAATTAAAATCGTTAAAGGTTCTAGAATTTCTTTGCTGTTGCACTTTTGAGCTGTAAGCTCATTTACGGCAATCATAAAAGTAGAAACCGAGGTATTGAAACTGAAATTTTCAATATCATCTTCTACCTTTTTTATGGTTTTATGTAGCACCTTTAAAGCATCCTTATTTGCTGGAGTCTGAGAAACATTAAAAACCTCATCTGCACCTAAATGAAATAAACGCCAAAGTTTTTTCAAGAAACTATGTACCCCAGAAATACCTGCAGTACTCCAGGGTTTTGCTTGTTCTAGTGGGCCTAAAAACATTTCATACATACGTAGGGTATCTGCGCCATATTGGCTGCAAATATCATCTGGATTTACCACATTATATTTTGACTTAGACATTTTTTCAATCTCACGCCCCACTTTAAAACTGCCGTCATCTTCTGTTATAAACTCAGCATTTTTAAATTCAACGCGCCAGTTTTTGAAGGCCTGAATATCCAGTTGGTTAGAGGTGTTTACAAAAGAAACATCTGTGTGTATGGGCTGTGTGGTATAGCCTTTGATTTTACCTTTAGAAACAAATTTATTTTCTCCAGCTACTCTATAGGCAAATGCACTCTCTCCCAAAATCATCCCTTGGTTGATCATTTTTTTGAAGGGTTCTTTTACTGGTACATGCTGCAAATCATATAAAAACTTTACCCAAAATCGGCTATACAATAAATGGCCCGTACCGTGTTCACTTCCCCCAATATACAAGTCAACATTTTGCCAATAATCTAGGGCCTTTTGGCTTGCAAATACCGTATCTCTGTCTGCCTTTTCCATGTATCTAAAAAAATACCAGCTACTACCAGCCCATCCTGGCATGGTATTTAGCTCCAGCGGAAATACATTTTGGTTATCTATAAACTCGTTACTTACCACGGCACATTTTTGAGCATCCCAGGCCCACATATCTGCACGTCCAAGGGGCGGCTCTCCTGTTTCTGTGGGGAGGTATTTTTCAATCTTTGGAAGCTGAATAGGCAAGTGGTCTACGGCTATGGTATGAGGTAAACCGTTTTTATAATACACAGGGAAGGGCTCTCCCCAGTAACGCTGTCTAGAAAACACCGCATCACGAAGTCTATAATTTGTTTTACCAGCTCCAGCGCCAATTTTTTCTAACTCATAAATAGCAAGCTTTACCGCTTTTTTATAAGATAAACCATCTAGAAAATCACTGTTTGCAATCACAGCTGTGTCTTTATCACTAAAGGCAAGCTCGCTGATATCTGCATTTTGAAAAACATTAGGGATAGGCAAGTCAAAATGTTTGGCAAAATCATAATCTCTTTGATCTCCGCATGGAACAGCCATGACAGCTCCGGTTCCGTAGCCTGCCAAAACATAGTCTCCAATCCAAATTTGGATAGGTTGTTTTGTAAATGGATGGTGGGCATATGCTCCTGTAAAAACACCACTTATGGTTTTTACATCTGCCATACGCTCACGCTCACTTCTTTTTGCTGTGGCCTTTATATAAGCATCAACGGCTTGTTTTTGATCTGGCGTGGTAAGTGTATCCACCAACTCATGTTCTGGAGCTAAAGTCATAAAACTTACACCAAATATGGTGTCTGGACGTGTGGTAAACACCGGTATTTTTGCGTCGTGCCCTTTTACATTAAAAACAACTGTAGCTCCTACAGATTTTCCAATCCAATTGCGCTGTGTTTCTTTAATAGATTCACTCCATTGCAAAGTGTCTAGATCTTGCAGTAAGCGTTCTGCGTATGCAGAAATACGCATGCTCCATTGTTTCATTTTTTTGCGAACCACGGCATAACCTCCTCTTTCACTTACACCATTTACTATTTCATCATTGGCCAACACGGTTCCTAGCTCTGCACACCAGTTTACTTCGGTTTCTGCCAAGTAGGTTAATCTGTACCCTAAAAGTATTTGCTGTTGTATTTCATCAGAAAACCCAGCCCATTGGTTTGCTGTAAATAGTGCAATCTCATCATCGCATACTGCTGCGATATTTGCGTTTCCATCTTGTTTAAAAATAGCAACTAAGGAAGAAATACTGCGCGCTTTGTCACTGCTTTTACAATACCAACTATCAAATAGTTTGGTGAAAATCCATTGTGTCCATTTATAGTATGCTGGATTTGAGGTACGCACCTCTCTGCTCCAATCATAAGAAAAACCTATATTGTCTAACTGTTTTCTGTATCCTGTAATGGTATTTGATTGATTATCTACCCCGCCCTCTATATTTACTTGTGTGGTCTGCGCTGGATGCTGGCCTGTTTGAATAGCATACTGCTCTGCGGGCAACCCAAAAGAATCATAGCCCTGGGGGTGTAGTACATTAAACCCTTTATGCCGTTTATATCTCGCATATACATCACTGGCAATATACCCTAGAGGGTGGCCAACATGTAAGCCAGCGCCAGATGGGTAAGGGAACATATCTAGCACATAGTACTTTGGTTTTTGACTTTCATTAGATGCGTGAAAAGTTCCGTTATTTGCCCAATGCTTTTGCCATTTGGCTTCAATTTCATTAAAATGATACTTACTCATTGATCCTGGGTTTATGATTAACAAATTTACATCTATTGTCCGAATTGCTCAAGATACCAAGCCCAAAACTTGAAATTCAAATTAAAGCCAAGCAATGCTTAAAAACAGTAAAGTCATACCCTGTGTTTCAATGAATTTCGTATTTTTACTGCACAACAAATACGTTCAATTCTAGTTATACCCCTATGGCATCCTCTTTTGAAACATTCCAGAAACGCAGATTAATTTCATCCTATTTTTCGGTAGTTCTGAGCATCTCTTTGGTATTGTTTTTACTAGGACTTCTCGGGCTATTGGTGTTAAATAGCCAAAAGGTTGGTGACTATTTCAAGGAACAAATTCCTCTTGTGGTGTTTTTAAAAGACAGTGCCAAAGAGGCAGAAATAACACAACTAAAACAAAGTCTAGCTCTGGCAGATTTCACAAAAGAAGCAATCTACGTCACAAAAGAGCAGGCAGCACAGCAGCACAGCGCTACTATTGGTGAAGATTTTATGGAATACCTTGGTGACAACCCCCTGCAAAATAGTATTGATGTGCGTTTATTGGCAAAATTTGTTACGCCACAAAAAATTCAGACCATTGTAACACAACTTAAAAACAAAGATTTTGTAGATGATGTTATCTACGACAAACCCCTAATAGAAAAACTCACAGATAATATTACCAAAATTAGTTTCTGGGTTATGGTTACTGCAGGGGTATTTTTAATTATTGCCATACTACTAATTAACAGCTCTATAAGGCTGTCTGTGTACTCGAAGAGATTTACCATAAAAACCATGCAAATGGTAGGAGCTACAAAACGCTTTATTAGACTGCCTTTTATCTTAAGGAGTTTACGCCTTGGTGTTATTGGGGCCTTTTTGGCCATGTGGGGCATGGCTGGTGTGATGTACTACAGTGACAAAAGCTTTCCTGATCTTGAACTATTGAGTGACAAAATAATGCTAGGGAGCTTGTTTGGGTTTGTGTTTTTGATGGGTCTATTTATTTCATGGATAAGTACTTATTTTGCTACACAGCGCTTTTTAAATTTAAAAACCGATGAGCTATATTACTAAAGCTATTGGAGCGATAGCTTGTTTGTTTCTATTGCAAAGTTGCATTATCAATAATGCAAAAAAACAGGAGTGTATTGTAAAACAAATTACAGTAACCCAAATATACGCTACAGATGCTGCAGATATTTTTTTCAAAGAAGCCAATGGAGATTTTTATTACATCAATAGAGGTGCGGAGAGGAATTTGGACTTAAAACAACTAGAGCGCAAAGTAATGGGAGAAAAAATAACACTACACCTCTACAAGTTTTGGTTTGGCCTTGAGAGCAATCATATTTCACAATTAGGTTTGGGAGAGGAAATACTTTTCACAGAATTTTAATTCCCTACCTTTGTTATTAATTTAGATAACCTTTAAATATTATCCTACTCTTTAGACACTATTATGGGAGAAAAAAAACGAAAACAAATCGCCAAAGCGCATTTTATTTTTGAACGTAAAAATTATATTTTTATGGCCATAGGAGCCGGGCTTATTGCTTTAGGCTTTATGTTAATGTCTGGAGGAGGAAGTAATGACCCTGCAGTATTTAATCCTGAAATTTACAATTGGAGACGCATCCGTCTTGCACCTGCACTTATTTTGATTGGCTTTGGAGTTGAGGTGTATGCCATTTTATTAGATACTAGAAAAAAGAAATAAATGGACGTATTGGACGCTATTATTCTTGGAATAATCCAAGGTTTTACAGAATTTTTACCTGTTTCTTCAAGTGGTCACCTAGAACTAGGGAAAGCTATTTTAGGAGACAACTCTATCCCTGAAGAAAGTCTTCTTTTTACAGTAATACTTCACTTTGCAACAGCATTAAGCACCATAGTGGTTTTTAGAAAAGACATTGTTGAAATTTGTACTTCGCTGTTACAATTTTCTTGGAATGAAGAGACACAATTTGTGTCAAAAATTGTAATCTCTATGCTTCCTGCCGTTGTGGTAGGATTGCTTTTTGAAGAAGAACTAGAATCCTTTTTTGGAGGAAACATTGCCTTTGTAGGGTTTATGCTACTAGTTACTGCGCTACTTTTGTGGCTGGCAGATAGATCTAAAAACACCGGCAAACCAGTTACCTTTAAAAATGCCCTTATTATTGGACTATCTCAGGCGGTAGCTATGTTGCCTGGCATCTCTAGAAGTGGAGCTACCATCTCTACCTCTGTACTTCTGGGTAATGACAAAAGTAAAGCGGCGCGATTCTCTTTTTTAATGGTAATTCCATTAATCTTTGGAAAAATTGCCAAAGATATACTAGGCGGAGAACTAACCACGGAGGCTACCAATTTTAGTACATTAGGTATCGGTTTTATTGCGGCCTTTATAAGCGGGTTGATTGCCTGTACATGGATGATTAAATTAGTGAAAAAAAGTAAACTGTCTTACTTTTCTATCTATTGTGTAGTGGTAGGATTACTTGCCATTGGTTTTGGTTTATACAGTTAAATAGTAAACATGGATCTGGGCAAACTACAAAAACAAGATTACCAAACAGGACAAGTACTTCTTGTAGACAAACCTCTGGGCTGGACTTCTTTTCAGGTGGTAAACAAAGTAAGATGGCTAATACGCAAAGGCTTTGATATCAAAAAAATAAAAGTAGGCCATGCCGGCACACTAGATCCCTTGGCTAGTGGACTACTAATTTTGTGCACCGGAAAATTCACCAAACAAATAGAAACATACCAAGCCCAGCAAAAAGAATATACAGGCACTATCACTCTTGGAGGTACCACACCTAGTTATGATTTGGAAACACAGATAGACCATCGGTTTGATATTGCTGGTATTACACAAGAAGCTATTAATAAGGCTCGTGAGCAATTTGTAGGTGATATAATGCAACAACCTCCTGTTTTTTCTGCCTTAAAAAAAGAAGGAAAACGCTTATATGAATATGCCAGGGCTGGAGAAACAGTAGATATACCAAAGCGTGGGGTACATATATCTGCTTTTGAAATTACTGGTGTTGATTTGCCTGATGTGCACTTTAGAGTAGCCTGTAGTAAAGGGACTTATATAAGATCTTTGGCACACGATTTTGGAAAAGCACTAAATAATGGGGGACATCTATCTGCATTACGCCGCACAAAAATTGGCGAATTTGATGTTAAAAACGCACATACCATTGAAGCTGTAATTGCACACTTTGATGGTTCTGTAGAATCTTAAAATTTATTTTAATACCTCTGTAATATCATCGATAATACTCTGGCCTTTATCTTTGGTATACCAAATTTGTAAGTCTTTTTTAAACTCTGGGCTAAGGCTGCCATTGGCCGCTTTGTAATGGGCCACCATTTTTGTAGCCTCGCTGGGTCTTGGACCCCATTGTCCAATAATATCTCCAGAGACCTCATCTATAGCAATTAACTTGGGAATGGCCATGGCTCCATTGGTTAAGAAGTGTTGCATTAAATCTATATGCGCATCACGCAAGGCTACTTTTAAAGTAAGATGTGGTGTTATGGAGGCAATTTTATTGAGCACTGGCAAAGATTGTGCGGCGTCACCACACCAACTCTCTGTGAGTACTAGCCAAGTTACTTTCTTTTGATAATTAGAAAAAAGAGCTTGATGAGTTTCTGAAATTTTTGTGGTTTTATCCAAGCGCCTCATTCTTGCATCATTAAGCTTGGTGTAATTAATCAGGGCATCTGTTTGATTTGGCCCAGTGGTGGTTTTTAATTTAGCATGGTTTGAAACTTCCTCTCTAAACTCTTTATAGGTAGCGCCTGCTGCTAATGCATTGCTTATTAATGCTTGTTTTGTGTTCATCTAATTTTAATATGTTTATAAGTAAACTATAGATGTAAACTTACTATCATTAATAATTCAAAAAAAATAATCAATACATTTTAACTAAAGTCTTCAAAAAAGATTTCAATTTTACCAAAAATGTGTAATTTTAGTTACTGAAATATAAATGTAACCATCTATTAACTAAAACTTTAAAATCATGAAAAAAAATTATTTCACAATCGCATTAGTGTTCTGCTTTGCTTTTATGGGTATCGCACAAAACACAGTAACAGTAGATGCAAGTGCAGAGCAACTTGGCTACGCAACAGTTTTAAACCTAGATGGTAGTTTTGCATTTGGATCACCTTGGGGTGTGCCAGATTTACAAACCATAGTAGATCCTGCAAATAATACTATGAGTTTGCATCCTAATTTCAACACCTACGGTGATAATCTAGCTGATCCATTTTGGGTAAATCAAACATCATTGCTTGGCGCTAAATTCATGCTCATGGAAACCTATGTTCAGAGCACCGAGTTAGTTGGCAGTCCACTTACTTTTGAAGGTACTGTCCAGGAAAACACACTTCAAGATAATGGATATGTTGTCTTTAATGTAAATAATGGACCGCTACTAGGGCAACACCAATCAGTGCCTGCAGATTTTGGAGGAGCATTTACAACTGATGGAGTAACTGAAGATTTAGTGCTTTTACTTGATGAGGGAAGTGATCCAGATCCCAACGATGGCTGTGAACCGGTTACTAATTCTGATGATTTAGCAGGAAAAATTGCACTAATTAGAAGAGGAACTTGTGAATTTGGCTTTAAGGCATTGGTAGCACAAAATGCAGGTGCTATTGCTGTTGTTGTGATTAATAATGTTGAAGGTGCTCCTATTGTAATGGCGGGCGGTGATTTTGGAGATCAGGTGACTATTCCTGTATTAATGGTTTCTGATGTAACTGGCGCAGCGATTGTTGCAGAATTAGCCGCTGGCAATACAGTAAATTCAACATTGTTTTTTACAGATTATAATCCATATGCTTTTATCAAAGTTTTTAATAGTGATTTTTCTGTTGTCAAGGATGTGTACGCATCTTTAGAAGAAGCTGGAACTGAATTCTCTTTTACCTTTGACGATATTGGGGATGAAGATGCTTTTGTTCAGTATGGTTTTGGAGTTGCGGGAATAAATGCAAACCCTGCAGATGAGGCATCTTTAGGAAGCGTTGTTGTAACAAGCAACACATTATCGGTTAGCGACTTTACTACTATTAATGTTTCGCTTTTCCCAAACCCAACAACTCAAAATATAACTATCCAGTCAGATAAGCAAATTACAGATGTTGCAATTTACAATACACTTGGACAAATTGTAAAGAATACCTCTCCACAGGCAACTAACTTTTCTGTAGAAACATCTAACTTAAATACGGGTGTTTATTTTGTTAACTTAAAAACAGATACGGCTAGCAAAACAATAAAGTTTATCAAACAATAAAATAATTTTATATTTAAAAAAAGGTAATTGCTCAAGTTTGAGCAATTACCTTTTTTTTAAATATAAAATTATTTTATTGTTTGATAAACTTTACTGTTTTGCTAGCCGTATCTGTTTTTAAGGTTACAAAATAAACACCCGTATTTAAGTTAGATGTTTCTACAGAAAAGTTAGTTGCCTGTGGAGAGGTATTCTTTACAATTTGTCCAAGTGTATTGTAAATTGCAACATCTGTAATTTGCT
>JABHYI010000056.1 GCA_018656255.1 Bacteroidota bacterium | reverse complement strand
CTCAATTTATTTGGCAAAAAACCTTGGGAGGAGCCGCATCTAGACACCCTAGAATTATGGAAGTTTGGAGACTATAAAACCTTTACATCTCTAAATCTTATGGCGCATGTATTAGGAATTCCATCTCCAAAAAATGATATCACTGGCAATCAGGTGCGGGATGTGTTTTACAAAGAAAAAGACATTGACAGAATTGTTGCCTACTGTGAAAAAGACACTGTTACGGTGGCTCAAATTATCTTAAAGCTAAGAAACCAGAACTTGTTGAGCGCCTCTGAGGTTTTATCTGTCTAGGTACAATTTGTTTGCCACTGAAAATAAAAATTGTGTGTTGTCTCAATCTGTGATTTAACTATCTTTGATGTAATGGCTACAAAAAAAATACTTGACGTCTTAGGGTTAAACATTTCTTTTGAGGAAAACAAACAGAAAACCACTGTTGTTCACGATATAGATTTCTCGCTGTATGAAAATGAGATTTTAGCCATTGTAGGAGAATCTGGAAGCGGAAAATCTGTCACATCAAAGGCTATAATGGGTTTGCTGCAAGATAAAAACACACACATTAAAGGCCGTATAAATTTCGAGGAAACCTCCTTACTATCTTTAAGCTCCAAAGAGTTTGCTAAGCTTCGAGGCAATGATATTGCCATGATTTTTCAAGAGCCAATGAGCGCTTTAAACCCCTCATTAACCTGTGGTTTTCAAGTTGCTGAGATATTATTACATCACAAAAAAGTGAGTGCCTCTGAGGTGAAAAAAGAAGTGCTTCAGCTTTTTGAAAAAGTAAAACTTCCAAGGCCTCAAGATATGTACACCAGCTACCCACACCAAATAAGTGGAGGACAGATGCAACGCGTAGTTATTGCAATGGCTATTGCGTGCAAGCCGAAGCTATTAATTGCAGATGAGCCAACAACAGCGCTTGATGTTACCGTACAGAAAGAAATTTTACAACTTCTCAAAGATTTGCAAAAACAAACCGGCATGAGTATGTTGTTTATATCTCATGATTTGGCCCTGGTTTGTGAGCTTGCAGACAGAGTCCTTGTAATGTATAAAGGAGATATTGTTGAGAAGGGTACTGTAAAAGAAATATTTGAGGCGCCAAAAAAGCCTTATACCAAAGCGCTACTAGGGTCAAGACCTACACTTGATATGCGTTACAAGGTCCTACCTACCATTGCCTCAATTAAGGATAATAGCTTTACCCCGCAAAGTATAACTTCTCAACAACGGGCAAAAAAACATCAAAAAATATACACCAAAACTCCTTTGCTGCGAGTAGAAAATGTTGCTAAATCTTATTTTTCTAAGGTTGGTGTTTTTGGTCAAAAACAAGAAATTAAAGCCGTAAACGGGATTAGTTTTGATGTCTTTGAAGGAGAAACACTTGGTCTTGTGGGCGAGTCTGGTTGTGGAAAATCAACCCTAGGAAAAGTGATACTACAACTTGAAAGAGCCACAAAAGGATCTATTTTCTATAAAGGAAAAGAAATCACCACACTCAAAGGCAAAGACCTAAGATCCTTGCGCAAGGATATTCAGCTTATTTTCCAAGATCCATATTCTTCTTTACACCCGCGTAAAATTATTGGGCAGGCCATCATAGAGCCCATGGAAGTTCATGGCATAGGGAGCTCCAAGAGACAACGCAAAGAAAAAGCCATGGAGCTACTCTCTCGTGTTGGGTTAGAGGCGAGTTATTTTCACAGGTATCCTCACCAGCTCTCTGGAGGGCAGCGCCAACGTGTAGGAATTGCAAGAACCATTGCCATGGAGCCAAAATTGGTTATTTGTGATGAGAGTGTTTCTGCCCTAGACATATCGGTGCAGGCACAAGTACTTAATCTATTAAACGAACTTAAAGAAGATTTCGGGTTTACCTACATCTTTATTTCTCATGATTTGGCGGTTGTGAAATATATGGCAGATCAATTATTGGTGATGAATAAAGGGACCATAGAAGAAATAGGTGATGCAGATGAAATTTATGCAAACCCCGTTAAACAATACACCAAAAAACTCATTGATTCTATTCCAAAAGGAATTTAAAAAAAAGAGGGTTAAAATTTCATTTGGGGAATATCGCCTTCTATGATAAGATCTCCCAAAGTGGCCTTCTGGATTTCTGAAACACTCACCCCTGGGGCTCTTTCTAAAAGTTTAAACTTACCGTCTATAATTTCTAAAACAGCAAGATTACTTACAATTTTTTTTACACAATTTACCCCCGTAAGAGGAAGACTACATTGTTTTAACAGTTTTGATTGCCCAGCTCTATTGGTGTGCATCATAGCAACAATAATATTTTCTGCACTGGCAACCAAATCCATGGCGCCGCCCATTCCTTTTACCATTTTACCAGGTATTTTCCAGTTGGCAATATCTCCATTTTGAGACACTTCCATAGCCCCTAAAATAGTTAAATCTACATGTTGCCCACGAATCATAGAAAAGCTAGTTGCGCTATCAAAATAAGAAGCTCCCTTAAGTGCTGTGATAGTCTGTTTTCCTGCGTTTATAAGATCTGCGTCTTCCTCTCCCTTAAAAGGAAAAGGACCCATGCCAAGTATGCCGTTCTCGCTCTGAAACTCTACCTGAATATCATCGCGTACAAAATTTGCCACCAAAGTAGGTATGCCAATACCAAGGTTTACATAATAGCCCTCCTTTACCTCTTGGGCGATGCGCTGTGCTATTTGATTTTTATCTAACATAGTTGTTTATTTAATATATGGACCCTTGATTTGCTTTGCATTATTGTTTAGACTCGTTGTCTTACAGTTCGCTGCTCTATGCGCTTTTGATAGTGCTCTCCTTGAAAAATGCGTTGTACAAAAATACCTGGGATATGAATTTGATTTGGATCCAACTCTCCTGCTGGAACTAAGTGCTCAACCTCAGCTACCGTGATTTTGGCGGCCCCACACATATTGGGGTTAAAATTTCTTGCGGTCCCTTTAAAAATTAAATTTCCTGCGGTGTCTCCCTTCCATGCTTTTACAAAAGAGAATTGGGCCTTAAAGGCGTGTTCAAGCAGGTGCATTTTTCCGTTAAAATCTCTGGATTCTTTTCCTTCACCTACCTCGGTGCCATATCCCGCTGGAGTATAAAAAGCTGGTACGCCACTTTGTGCAGCCAAACAGCGCTGGGCAAGTGTTCCTTGAGGTATGAGCTCTACCTCTAGCTCACCGCTGAGCATTTGGCGCTCAAATTCTGCGTTCTCGCCTACGTAAGAGGAGATCATTTTTTTGATTTGCCGCTTTTGAAGTAATAAGCCCAAACCAAAATTATCTACCCCTGCGTTGTTAGAAATACAGGTTACTTCTTTAACATCAAGGCGCACCAATTCTGCAATTGCGTTTTCTGGAATACCACACAAACCAAAACCTCCTAACATAAAAGTCATTCCATCTTCCACGCCCCTGCAGGCATGTTGAACATTTGCCACTGTTTTATTAATCATGTGTCTTTAATTTTTCATAAAAATACAAAAGCCAAAGTACATTACACATACTTTGGCTTTTGTTTGATAGTTTTGAGAACTCAAAAATCAAATTCATCTGGCACCTGGTCTATATCTTTAGGGACCGTTTGTGCTTTCCATTTCTCACAATCTACCTCAATTGTAAGGTCTGGCGGAATAGTAAACTCTTCTTTTGATATTGCTAAACGCTCATCTTTGTAACAATCTTTCATATACAAGGCCCAAACAGGCAGTGCCATTGTTGCTCCTTGCCCATACATGGTTGACTCGAAATGAACAGAGCGATCCTCACCCCCAACCCAAACTCCTGTAACAAGATTTGGAACCATACCCATAAACCAACCATCACTATTGTTTTGTGTGGTTCCTGTTTTACCAGCTATTGGGTTTTTAAACTCATAAGGATATCCCGTTACCGCAGATTTATAAGCGCTATTAGCACCTGTTTTATGGCGCAGTCTAGACCCAGAACCAGCCTCTGTAACACCCTGCAATAAATTAATAGTTACATATGCTGTTTCGCTGCTAATAACATCTTTGGTTTGCGGAGTATGCTGGTATAGAAGCGTCCCGTTTTTATCTTCAATTCTGGTAATAAGTG
>JABHYI010000263.1 GCA_018656255.1 Bacteroidota bacterium | reverse complement strand
ATAATCTGTGGCATCGTCACTGGCAGCAACCAAAGCTTCTACCAATGTAGAAAAAGCAGGATTTGCTAATGCTTGAGTTACTATTGTTGGTATTGCAATCACACTATCTACAGCATGAATCACTCCGTTAGTAACAGTAATATCTGCTTGAGTCACTGTTGAGACACCATTTATTGTGACACCTGTTGTAACATCAATATATAGACTAAGATTTCTTGACGTATCACCAAAAACAGCTAATGAATTGATGTAGCTAGTTGTTAAATCTGCAGCATTGTTAGTTCCTAATACAACATGGTTTAGCAATGTGTTTGTTAGCACGTCAACAGGAACATCTTCGAGACTTGTAAATCCATTGGCAGCCAAAAAAGCTGCAAATGCGTCATTATTTGGAGCAAAAACTGTAAAAGGTCCTTCTCCATTTAAGGTTTCTGTAAGGCTTGTAATCTCTAGTGCGTTGGCCAAGGTGCTGTAATCTGCAGTGGTCGCTACAAAATTTGAGATAGATGTAGGGTTTGTATCATCGGTAGGTTCTGCAGCTGTGGTATCATCATCGCTACACGAGGCTAAAACAAATGCAAATAGTAAGAAACTTAGTTTAAATAAATTTTTCATAAAGTATTTTGTGTTGATTAATTTTTTATCAAGGTACAAAGATCATTTACTTTTATTGTGCAACTTATTATTTTTTAATATTACTTTAACGCAAGGGATCAAAATCACGTTAAAAATCAAACCTTTTTTTTACTCATAGAATTATGATGAATAAAAATTATTTGAAAAGTTGCTTTGGCTATATTTTTATAAAATAATTATAGTGCACTAGCTTTTAAATAATACTATCTTTAAGGCTACAATAAATAGTATGTTAGCACTAAAAATACACCCAAATCTTATTGAATGCGGCACAGATGAGGCAGGTCGCGGATGTCTTGCTGGTCCTGTTACTGCGGCGGCTGTAATCCTGCCCGATGATTTTACCCATCCGTTTCTTACAGATTCTAAACAACTTAGCGAAAAAAAGAGAATGGAGCTTAAACCCATCATTGAAGCAGCAGCCATAAGTTATGGCGTCTCTCATGTTATGATGGAAAAGATTGACCAAATCAACATCTTAAACGCCTCTATTTTGGGCATGCACCGCTCGATAGACCAGCTCTCTACCTGCCCAGAATTTATAGCCATTGACGGAAACCGTTTTAAACCCTATCACAAAGTTAGGTATGAGTGTGTCGTTAAAGGAGATGCAAAATATTTACATATTGCCGCTGCCTCAATACTGGCCAAAACTGCTAGAGATTTGTACATGGAAAAAATTCATGAAGAATTTCCTATATATAACTGGAAACAAAACAAGGGCTACCCAACCAAAGAGCATAGAGCTGCTATTTTTAAATATGGACCTTCTCCCTACCATCGTAAAAGTTTTAAATTACTACCAGATCAATTACGTCTTGATATATAAGTGTGTTGAAAACCCGTCAATAAACAAAGACAACAATGTCTATATTTTAAGCAATCCTTTATATTTTTGTATTTATGACGTCTTTAAAAAGAATCGCATTACTCTTTACAATTTCTCTACTAGTTAGCAGCTGTGACTCCTTAGAATCATCTCAAAAATCTCTGCTTGATTTTATAGATCCTAGTTGGACGCTTATCTATACCATAGATGATGTCTCACAAGTAGAGAAAGACCTCCAAGACAATGTGCTTATTGCCAAAATGAGCACCACAAAGTTGCAGCAAGTACTAGAAATGAATCCTTTTATTGGCCAGCTGCCGTATAATTCAGATTTATTAATAGCACTACCCAAGGCCCAAGACACCGCGAACAATGTTTTAGTAATTGCCAAGTCTCACAAAACAACTCCCAAAGACAGTCTGCAAAACACAGGCCCTCCAAAAAAAGGAATTGTCATTAAAAAATACTCTGGAGACACTATTTATCAAGCACAAGTTGGAGATTACATACTTTTATCAGGGGTAAAAAAACACCTGGAAAAGGCTCTAAAGCAAGAAAAAAACCAGAATCAAACTCTCGCCAAACTAATGGGCTCAAACACTTTTAAAGGCATTAGTGTTTATACAAAAGACAATACTTTTTTGGATTCTAAGGCTACTTTAAGCGCCTGGAACAGCCTTGATCTAACCCTCGTTTCTAAAGGCATACAAGGCTCTGGAATAGCCATGATACAAGATAGTTTGCAATTACTATCTGTATTTAAAGGACAACAATCTTATGGGTTTTCTATGGCTAGTATGATACCAAATACAGCCTTAAGGGGTCGCACCATAGGGTACTCCAATGCTGAGCTTTTACACCAAAATATTAAAATTTATAAGAAAGATAGTACTAAGGTGTTGCTCCCAGATGTTTTTGAGACCTTAAAAAGCATAGGCCAAGTAGTTTTAAATAATGGTGAGATCACCCTTATGGAGAGTCTTGATAGTCAGTTATCTTTAGAGAGTTTGGCAAAGTATATTTCTCGTGGAGAAACCTACAGAGATGTTAAATTATACAGCTGTAACACCCCAAGTATTGTAGCGCGAACATTTAGCCCATTGTTAAAAGACTTCCAAATTAATGTGCTTTTTAGTATAGATAATTATATTATTGGGGCAAGTAATATGGAAGTTGCACAGCAATACATCAATGCTATAGAAACCCGTAGCACACTATCTGAGGCCTCTTATTTCAAAAATAGTACTCAGCAGCTGCCCACCAGCTCTTCCTTATTGGTTTTTGAACAACAGTTTACAGCAGGGTTTTCTGGGCAAGTAATGGGAGATAAACCCACACAGCAAATAGCAAATGATTTTCCTATCGCTATTTTTCAATACAAGTATGATACTTCTTTTGCACATATTAATTTTATTAGCCACAAGGCTGGTAAAGAAATCAAAAAAGCGAAAGGTGTTACTCAATTAATTACAATTGATGTGGGAAAAACAATGCTGGGTGACCCTCAATTTTTTACAAATCATAAAACAAATGAGAAAGAAGTTGTAGTACAAGACATTGAAAACAAACTTCATTTATTTGCCTTAAGTGGCACCAAACTTTGGACAAAGGCTTTAGACAACCCAATTCTTGGAGGCATTCAAGAGATAGACCTGTTTGGTAATGGAAAAAAACAACTTGCGTTTACTACCAAAAACAAATTATATGTTTTGGATAGAAACGGGAAAGAGGTAGCTCCTTTCCCAATTACATTTAGGGATCAAATCACCCAGCCTCTTGCTGTTTTTGATTATGATAACACAAAAAAATACAGGTTTGTTATCATTCAAGACAATGAGGTGGTTATGCTTGATAAAAAGGGTAAAACGGTAAAGGGGTTTACCTTCAAAAAAGCAAAGAGCAGCATCATTGGTATGGCGCAGCACATAAGGCTACAAAACAAAGATTATTTGCTGTTTCAGCAAGAAAACGGAACGCTATCCATACTCTCTAGAACAGGGAAAGAACGTGTTAGGGTTTCAGAAAAACTCAATCTTACAGGAGCGCCTATTTTAAGAACAAGAACAAGTTTTGTTTTGGTTACAAAAGATAATGAGCAAAAAACCATTTCTCAATCCGGAAAAATAACAAGTAAAAAAATAAACGCAACCAATGATTACTCCCTAAACATTGTAAGAGATAATACCATTTCACTCTCAGACAACCACCTACGGGTAAACTCAAAACACATAGAGCTTCCCTTTGGTATCTACACAAGCCCAAGGGTATATTATGCCAATAAAAAAGGGTATGTAACCACCACAGAAACCCAAGAAAAAAAGACATACTTGTACAATTTTGATGGAGCGCTGCTAGAGGGGTTTCCCGTATACGGAGCCACTAGCGCAGAGGTTATTGCTTCAAATAAAAATGTGTTTGTTCTAACAAAAGAGGATGGCACAAAGTGTATCGTATACCAAATTAAATAAGCTACAAGTGGGCATTAAATAGTACTAGAAAATGTTTTAGTAGTGACGCCTTAACATCTTCCATGGACACCTGTTGCACCCCTAATTCTACATTTAGAGACGTTACGGCTTTATCTTTAATACCGCAAGGTATCATGTGGTCAAAATATCCTAGGTCTGCATTTACATTTAATGCAAAACCGTGCATGGTAACCCAGCGGCTTGCACGTACGCCCATGGCACAAATTTTTCTAGCAAAGGGAGTGCCTGGATCAAGCCAAACTCCAGTTTCTCCCTCAGAGCGCTCTGCTTTTAAACCATATTGGGCGAGGGTTAATATCACCATTTCTTCCAAAAGGCGTAAATACTTATGGATGTCTGTGAAGAAATTTTCTAAATCCATGATGGGATACCCTACAACTTGTCCTGGACCATGATAGGTAATATCTCCACCTCTATTTATTTTATAAAAGGTAGCACCGATAGCCGCCAACGTATCCTCGGGGATTAAAAGATTGTCTAAATCACCGCTTTTACCAAGGGTGTATACATGTGGGTGTTCTACAAACAAAAAATGGTTTGGGGTTTGCAGTCCAGCAGCTTCTCTTCTGTTTTTAATTTTTATGTCAATTATAGCAGCAAAGAGGCTTTCTTGGTACTCCCAAGTTTCTTTGTAGTCTTTAAGACCTAGGTCTTGTAGTTGTAGTTGTTTGTTCAAGATATAGTAAGCTTGCAAGACACCTTTGATGGCGTATTGTATGTGTTATTGACACCTAAAAATAACCTATGGTGTCTTTATTACTGGTATTAAGTTAGCTTAATTATCTGGGTTATTTAAAATAATAAGGGCAGCAATTACCCCAGGAATCCAACCCAAACAAGTTAAGATTAAAACAATTAATACAGAACCACACCCTTTATCAATTACGGCAAGGGGTGGAAATAAAATCGAAAGAACAACTCTCCAAAAACTCATAGGTATTATTATCTTACAAAATTACAACTATTTATAACATAGGTCTACCCATTTTTATTTTGTTATTATGGCTAGAGTTCTCTTTGGGTGAATGAGTCAAATAACAGATATAATAGACGAAATTAAAACCAGTATTTATCCCTTTTTATTGTCTGTTGGGTAAGGAAACAAAATTTTGTAAAAATTTTAAGATTAAAATAGGGAAATAGGCTAATTTTGTAGCATAAACAAAGCATATGCAACTTTCTGAAGTAGAAATCATTCGTAGAGAAAAACTGACCCAATTAAGAGCCCTTGGTATCAACCCATATCCTGCAGATTTATACCCTGTAGATCATACCAGTAAAATTATTAAAGAGCAGTTTACAGAAGGCAAAAAAGTGATTATTGCTGGAAGATTGATGCGTAAAAAAATACAAGGAAAAGCCTCTTTTGCTGAAATACAAGATAGTGAAGGAAGAATACAGGTGTACTTTAACAGGGACGAAATTTGCCCTGGCGAAGATAAAATGAAATACAACGAGCTGTTTAAAAAATTACTAGACCTTGGAGATTTCATAGGAGTTGAAGGAGAGCTGTTTACTACACAGGTAGGAGAGATTACCGTACTAGTTAAAGAATTTAAGCTGTTAAGTAAAGCATTAAAACCATTGCCGCTCCCAAAAACAGACAGCCAAGGAAACACCTATGATGAGTTTATAGATCCAGAAATGCGCTACAGACAGCGTTATGCAGATTTGGTTGTAAACCCAAAGGTAAAAGAGGTTTTTGTAAAAAGAACAAAGCTCTTTACAGCCATGCGCACCTTTTTTAACAACAGTGGTTATTTTGAGGTAGAAACACCCATTTTACAGTCTATACCGGGAGGTGCTGCGGCAAGACCATTTCAAACACATCATAATTCTTTAGACATACCTATGTATATGAGAATTGCCTGTGAGCTGTATCTAAAAAAATTAATTGTTGGAGGTTTTGATGGGGTATATGAGTTTGCAAAAACCTTCAGAAACGAAGGTATGGACAGGACGCATAATCCAGAGTTTACCATGATGGAGATTTATGTAGCCTACAAGGATTACAACTGGATGATGGATTTCACAGAGGAGCTACTAGAGTACTGCGCCACACAGGTAAACGGAAGTTCAAAAACGGTGTTTGGAGACCATGAAATTAATTTTAAAGCTCCCTACGCAAGAGTAACCATGACAGATGCTATTAAAAACTTTACTGGCTTTGATATTTCTGGTAAAACAGAAAATGAAATTAGAGAAGCTGCTAAAGCTATGGGTATTGAGGTAGACAGCGCCATGGGTAAAGGAAAGCTAATAGATGAAATTTTTGGTGAGAAATGTGAGGCAAACTATATACAACCTACATTTATTACAGACTATCCAAAAGAGATGAGCCCCTTGACAAAAGAACACCGCTCTAACCCAGAACTTACAGAGCGCTTTGAATTAATTATATGTGGTAAAGAATTGGCCAACGCCTATTCTGAGCTTAATGACCCTATAGATCAAAGAGAACGCTTTGAGGATCAAGTAAAACTTGCTGGGCGTGGTGATGATGAGGCCACAGAGTTTATTGACCAAGATTTTTTAAGAGCCCTAGAGTACGGAATGCCCCCAACCTCTGGTATGGGAATTGGCATGGATCGCTTGATTATGTTTTTAACCAATAATGCTTCTATACAAGAAGTATTGTTTTTCCCACAAATGAAGCCAGAGCAAAAACAAGTTGCCATGACTGAGGATGAAAAAGCTGTTTTTAATATACTAAAAGGCACTTCTCCCATAGATTTAAATACACTAAAAGAACAATCTGGGCTAAGTAACAAAAAGTGGGACAAAACCATAAAGGGCCTCACAAAACATAACTTGGTAAAGGTTGAGAAAACTGCTGAGGGTTTGTTGGTTACCATGGCCTAAACTAGTATAGATAGTAGTACAGAAATGAAAAAATATATAGACGCTTTTATTGACGCTTTTTTAGGGACCTTAGATTGGACCTGGAATTCTATTGTCTTTGAAGTACCTCTTTATACTAATTATTTTTGGGGTCTAATTATAATTTCTTTAATAGTATGGGGTCTAGAAATTGCTTTTCCATGGCGTAAAAACCAAGCCGTGTTTAGGAAAGATTTCTGGTTGGATGGATTTTACATGTTCTTTAATTTCTTTATTTTTTCTATTGTGATAGAGGGAGTGTATCAAGTTTTAAAACTGTCATTCACTCAAATTAATATTAGTGAAAAAAGCCTTGCACTTATTGACATCTCAGGGTGGGGATCTGCTATACAATTGATGGTATTTTTTGTTGTGCTAGATTTTGTACAATGGCTAACCCATCTTTCTTTGCACAGGTATTCCTTTTTGTGGAGATTTCATAAGGTACATCACAGTGTAAAGCAAATGGGCTTTGCTTCTCATTTGAGATACCACTGGATGGAAAATATACTCTACAAGCCTCTTAAAACTTTTGGTGTAATGATTCTGGGAGGTTTTGAACCCCAGCAGGCCTTTATTGTTCATTTCATTACCATTGCAATTGGGCATTTTAACCATGCAAATATTAAAATAACTTGGGGTCCTTTAAAGTATGTTTTTAACAACCCTGTGATGCATCTATACCATCACGCCAGCGAGGTGCCTAAAGGCAGACGAGGAGTAAATTACGCCATAAGCCTGAGTCTTTGGGATTACCTGTTTAAAACCAATCACATCCCCGAAGACAGTGGCAATGTAGCACTTGGTTTTAAGGGTGACGATACCTTCCCTAAAGATTTTATTGGTCAAAGCACCTACGGGTTTAAAAAAGGCCAGTAATAAGGCCCGAAAAACAACTCCCAATTCATACACAAATTAGCAGGTATCCCAAAAAACAGCCCCTTAATAGGATAAAAATGTTTTTTGGCTTAATTATTGGTTTATTGTATTGAAATTATATACTTTAGTGGTCCATATTATAAACATATAAAAATGAAAAACTTATTAAAAACTATAGCAATTGCTGCAGTGTTTGTTCTAGGTATACAAAACACAACAGCACAGTCATTAACGGTTAATCAAGACAGACCAGAGACTATTGCAAAACAAAAAACTGCTGAGTTAAGCCAGGCATTAGGTCTTGACGGTACACAGCAACGTTATATTTTTAGAGCTCTTACCGCAAATGAGGTAGATACAAGAAAAAACGTTGATGGCCAAGATGCAAATAGCCCAGAGGTAATTGCATATAAATTAAAATTTGCAGCATCTTTAGAAAGAGCGATGAAAAAAACGCTTACACCAGAGCAGTTCACTGCCTGGAAAGCAATGCAAAAATAATACGTATTATTTCAATACAATCAAAAAGTCCTACTTGTAATAAGTAGGACTTTTTTTATGCCAATAATTTTGCTGCATGGTCTGCAGCACTTATTGTTTGATCAAGATCTTTATAAGTGAGGGCATCTGTTAGAAACCAAGTTTCATAGGCACTTGGCGCAATATAAATACCTTGGTCTAGCATGCCATGAAAAAATTTGTTAAACATCCCGTTTGATGCGGCCCCTGCTGCTGTCTCAAAATCTGTAACAGGAGTATGGCTAAAATGCACAGAGATCATAGACTGCTCTCTGTTGATGGTATGGGCAACACCCCTTGAGGTAAGCACCTGTGAAAGCCCTTTATGTAAATACTTTGTTTTTTGGTCTAGAGAAGTAAAGATTTCTCTTCGCTGGTTAAGCTCACTGAGCATTGCAAATCCAGCTGCCATTGCAAGAGGATTTCCACTCAAGGTACCCGCTTGATAAACAGGGCCCAAAGGTGCTAGATAGCTCATGATATCTTTATTGGCGGCAAAGGCGCCCACAGGCAAACCTCCTCCTATAACTTTCCCGAAGGTCACAATATCTGCCTGTACATTTTTAAGTTCTTGTACCCCTCCTGGGGCCAATCTAAAGCCGGTCATAACCTCATCAAAGATCAATAATATTTGATGGGCATCACAAAGAGCTCTTAGCCCTTCTAAAAATCCTGGAGCTGGAGAAATACACCCCATATTACCTGCAACAGGCTCTATAATAATACAGGCAATTTGGTGAGGGTTTTGGGCTATAATTTCTTCTACATGGGGCAAATCATTATACCTGGCAAGTAAGGTGTCTTTTGCAGTTCCCTGGGTAACCCCAGGACTGTTTGGGCTACCAAAAGTAACGGCACCACTTCCTGCTTGTATTAAAAAAGAATCACTGTGGCCATGGTAACACCCCGCAAACTTTATTATTTTATCTTTATTGGTATACCCTCTTGCCAAACGCACAGCGCTCATACAAGCCTCTGTACCACTGTTAACAAACCGAATCATTTCTATATTTGGCACCATAGATATTGCCAACTCAGCAATTTGTGTTTCTATTTGTGTTGGCATTCCAAAGCTAGTTCCTAGTTGTGCTTTTTCTACAATTGCATGCACAACTGGCTCATAAGCATGTCCCAAAATCATAGGGCCCCACGAGTTAATATAATCTATAAGACGGTTGCCATCTGCATCATATAAATAAGCACCCTTGGCCTTTTCAACAAAAATAGGTTCACCACCCACGGCTTTAAAGGCACGCACTGGAGAGTTAACACCTCCTGGAATTACCTTTTGTGCTTCTGCAAAAAGCGCACTACTTCTTTTGTATATCATCTACTATTTTTTTGAGCCTTTTACATACAACTCTTGCCCTATAGACAAGGTAGTATCTTTTAATTTATTAAAACTTTTTAAGTCTTCTACCGAAATATCAAACCTCCTTGAAATACTATATAGTGTATCTCCTTTTGTAACTGTGTAGGTTTTTACAGATACATTGTTTGGTTTATTTTTTGATTTTCTCCTACTCTTTTTTGAGCCTAAGACTTGTGTATCAAAATCTTCAAGCTGGTACCTTTCTATAATACTAATTAACTTATCTGGATACTTTGGGTCTGTGGCATATCCCGCCTTTTTTAAACCCTTGGCCCATCCTTTATAATCTTTCTGTGACAAATCAAACAAAGAGCTGTATCTGCCTCTTGTTGTTAAAAACAAAGAGTGATCTCTGTAAGAGTATTTTGCATCTACATACTTTCTGAAACATTCTTGATCCTGGTCATCATCATGATGAACAAAATCACCTTGCCAGCCCGTGTGGCACTTGATACCAAAATGATTGTTTGCCCTCACACTTAAAGTGCCTTGCCCCGCGCCACTCTCTAAAATACCTTGCGCTAAAGTAATACTGGCAGGAATACCATATTGTTTCATTTCTTGCATTGCAATTTCACTAAACTGAACTATATACTCTTCAACAACATTGGTGTACTTTTTTTTTGCCACTGGCGCGGTTGCCAGTTTTTTCGCAGCTCCCTGTTGAGCTCCAGACATACTACTTTGAGTAGTAGTATTTGTAGGAGTTGCGATTATGGTATTTTTTTTTGCCCTACAGCTAGATAGCAAAACAAGACAAATAACACATAGTGTTGTGATTTTGTGATACATATTATACATTAATTTGAGGTAAATTCATTTTTTCTAGTTTTAGGTTCATGCCAGCCACACCTTGCATTCCGCCAGTATGAAGTGCTAAAATACGGCTATTTTTACTGAAATAATCTTTTTTAATAAGATCAAAAACACCGTACAATAATTTGCCCGTATATACTGGATCCAGTCCAATACCATGGATTTGTTTAAAGGTGTTTATAAAATCAATTAATGTTGTATCTACCTTAGCGTACCCACCAAAACAATACGCATCTGTGATGCTGTAGTTTGTATTGGAAGTGTATTTTGAAACTACCTGGTCTTGAAATGTACCTTTGAGCGCAGAAAACCCAATTGCCTTCTGATGCTCCTTTAATGAAGACACGACGCCCGCCAATGTGCCCCCTGTGCCTGTACAAAGACAGATATAATCATACTGATCGTCCTTGGGTGTTAGAATTTCTGAACATCCTTTTATAGCCAAATCATTGGTGCCGCCCTCTGGTACCGTATAAAAATCACCATAGTTATCGTGCAGAGTTTTCAAAAATGCTGGAGTTTCTTTCAAAGCGTATTGCGCTCTAGAGACAAATACAAGTTGCATTCCTTGCTCCTGGGCAAAGCGTAATGTTGGATTTTGCATATAGAGACCAGCAAGCTCCTCACCTCTTATAATACCAATAGTTTTAATATTGTTTAATTTTCCTGCAGCGGCCACGGCAGCAATATGATTTGAGTATGCACCCCCAAAGGTTAGCATGCATTTTTGAGATATCTCCAACACATGGGCAATAGTATACTTTAATTTTCTATACTTATTGCCTGATATGATAGGATGTAAAAGATCTTCTCTTTTTATAGCTAAGCTAACATCACACCCAAGAGAGGAAACATCTATGTTTTGATTCATTTTTAAAATATGTTAGCTTTTTTAGAGAAAAAAAGACATCGCAAATTTACAAAACATGAGAGTATCTATTTTATTTTTAACAGTCAAAGCAATAAATTTTATTGCAGAAGAAAATCAAGCTACTTATACTACCAACTTTGCGTATTTTTGTTAGGTGTTATTTCCCAAGAAAAAAATAGAACTAGAAGAAGGAGACTTCTACCTCACGCCAGAGGGCTATAAATGCTTTACAGAACAATACCACCTCAAAAGGACCTATTGCTGTGAGAGTGGCTGCCGTCATTGCCCCTATGGCTTCAACAAAAAAACAAACACACAATAGTAGATAGCCTTAAATTTCTATCTATAGATGCAAATTATCAAAAATAGTACCATGACTTTCAAAGAAGAAATACTAGCTGGAATACCAAATGAACTGCCTCAAACAAAAACGTATGACCCCCAGGTAAACCATGCCCCAAAAAGAAAAAAAATACTTTCTCCAGAAGAAGAAAAACTAGCATACCGCAACGCACTACGCTACTTTGATCCCAAACACCACGCCACGCTCCTTCCGGAGTTTAAGCATGAATTGGAAACATACGGACGTATTTACATGCACCGCTTTAGACCCGATTACAAAATATACGCAAGGCCAATACAAGAGTATCCTGGCAAGTCCACCCAAGCAAAGGCAATCATGCTCATGATACAAAACAACCTAGATCATGCGGTTGCACAGCACCCTGATGAGTTAATTACCTATGGTGGTAATGGAGGGGTGTTCTCAAACTGGGCACAGTACCGTTTGGTGATGCAGTATCTAGCCCAAATGACAGACCAGCAAACATTGGCAATCTATTCTGGGCACCCTATGGGTTTATTTCCTTCTCATAAAGACGCCCCAAGAGTGGTTGTAACCAACGGGATGATGATACCCAATTACTCCAGGGCCGATGACTGGGAAAAATTTAACGCTCTTGGTGTTACTCAATATGGCCAAATGACAGCTGGTAGCTATATGTATATTGGCCCTCAAGGTATTGTACATGGAACAACAATTACAGTACTAAACGGTTTTAGAAAAATTAAAAAATCTCCAAAAGGAGGGTTATTTGTAACCTCTGGACTGGGAGGCATGAGTGGTGCCCAACCAAAGGCAGGAAACATAGCAGGATGTGTTACCGTTTGCGGTGAGATAAATAAAAAAGCAACAAAAACAAGGCATGAGCAAGGATGGGTAGATGAAGTAATTAGTGATCTTGACCAACTTGGCAAAAGAGTGAAAGAAGCATTGGCAGCAAAACAAGCAGTATCTATTGCTTGGGATGGAAACATTGTTGATGTCTGGGAACATTTTGACAAAGAAAACATCCATATAGACTTAGGGAGTGATCAAACCTCTTTGCACAACCCTTGGGCTGGAGGGTATTACCCTATGGGGTTATCCTACGAACAATCAAACCAGATGATGGCCAATGATCCTGCACTTTTTAAAGAAAAAATACAAGAAACTCTTAAACGCCATGTAGCGGCAATAAACAAACATACCGCAAAAGGAACCTACTTTTTTGACTACGGAAATGCCTTTTTACTTGAGGCCTCTAGAGCAGGGGCAAACATCATGGCAGAAAACAACATAGATTTTAAATACTCAAGTTATGTCCAAGACATCATGGGGCCTATGTGTTTTGATTATGGATTTGGTCCTTTTAGGTGGGTTTGCGGCTCTGGAAATCCAGAAGATTTGGCAAAAACAGATGCTATTGCATGTCAAGTACTAGAAGAAATCATGAAAGATGCTCCTTCTCAGGTGCAACAGCAAATGGCAGATAACATACAATGGATTAAAGGCGCACAACAAAACAAACTAGTAGTAGGCTCTCAGGCAAGAATTTTATATGCAGACT
>JABHYI010000259.1 GCA_018656255.1 Bacteroidota bacterium | reverse complement strand
TAAAGGCTCCTTTGTCTAGTGCTTGTTGGGTAAATTTATTGCCATTAAAATTATCACCTCTTAGGGCTACAAATAAGCACCCTTTTTCTATTTTTCTGGTATCTGTACAAATACCAGTGCTTTCTAAAAAATAAGTGTATACTTTTTCTAGTTTCATGAAAAGTAAATATATAAAAAAAACCCTCTTTAGTATAGTACCAAAAAGGGTTTTGTGTGTTGTGTAAAACTTTTAGTGTCTAGCTCTTTTAGGCTGTGTAGTTTTTGATCCTACGCGAGACATTGCACATCTAAACCCAATATAGTCTGTAGCCATATCTTGAGGGAAATAACGTCTTTGTGCTGGGTCTAACCAGTAATCTCTGTCTTTCCATGAACCGCCCTTGTAAACACGAACTTCATTGTTTATCATAGATGTTCTACTAGAAGATTTGTCAAATTCACGATCTACTCCACCACCTTCACTCTCATCTAGAGTTCCAACTTTATGATTTGGAGAATTATACATTCTCTTGTTTGGATCTATTACAACTTCGTCTTCTTGCTCACCGAAAGATTGATAGAAACGAGTAGATGCTTTATCTCCATCTCTATAGTCACGGTTATCACTAGTTGAGAACTGTGTTCTTAAGTAGGTTTCGTTCTCGTCTACGGGTACTTGGAGGATTTCTCCAGGTAAGTTTCTTGCGATTACTTTACCAGTGCTTAAAGTGTCATACACGATAGAGTCTGCAGTAACAATTTTTACTTTTCCGTTTTCGTCTATAGCATTTTTAGTATACACATTACCACGGTAGTAATTAAAGTCATTAAAACCATCATCTACAATTGGTCTATAAACATCTGCAACCCATTCTGCAACATTTCCAGACATATCATATAGGCCAAAATCATTTGGTTGGTATGATTTAATTTCTGCAGTAATATCTGCACCATCATCACTCCATCCAGCTATTCCTCCGTAATCTCCATCACCTTGTTTGAAGTTTGCGAGTTGATCTCCCTGTGTTTTTCTTTTTCCAGAACGAGTGTATTGTCCATCCCACGGGTATTTTTTTCTACCTCTATAGTTGTTGAAATTTCGAACACTCACCAGACCAATAGCAGCATATTCCCATTCAGCCTCTGTTGGGAGTCTGTATGCAGGCATTAACAAGCCATCTTTTCTTTGTATGTATAAATTGGTACTGTCTTTACTTCTTTTTTCAATAGATTTTGATCTATTTCCACCTCTAGTTAATGAGTCATTACCGCCATATGTTTGTGTTGGCGCATTAAGATACGTTGAAGTACTGAATGTTTCTCCATCCTTTAAGCCATAACGTGCATTTCTTGCTGTGATGCCTTCTTTTTCTAAAATAAGCTCATTGACACGATCTGTTCTCCAATTACTAAACTCTACTGCCTGAATCCAACTTACTCCTACTACAGGATATTCTGCATACGCAGGATGTCTTAGGTAGTTGTTTGTCATTACTTCGTTATATCCTAAACGGTTTCTCCACACCAATGTATCTGGCAGGGCACCTTCATAGATTTTACGGTAATTTTCGTTTTCTGGAGGAAATACTTCTTTTATCCATTGAAGGTATTGAAGATACATGTAGTTGGTTACCTCTGTCTCATCCATGTAAAAAGATTGAACATGTTGCTGATTTGGAGTATTATTCCAATCATGCATTGGGTCATCCTGTACTCTACCCATGGTAAAGGTTCCACCTTCCACAAAAACAAGTCCAGGACCTGTTTCTTGCTCTTTGTATTTGCTGTTTTTTTGTGGTCCTCCCTCTTTAGAGTTTAGTGACCAGCCGGTAGCACGAGAACTATCTTTATAGTCTCTTGTTTTGTTACAACCTACGAACAATGTTGTTGTAAGTGATAGAATAAGCAGCCTAAAGGCTAATTTTTTTGTCAAGTTCATAGTTTAAATTATGAATAGTATGGGTTTGCAATATAATGATTAACGGCAAAGTTCCAATATTATTTTATATTTAATTAGTAGTTAGTTTTCACTTTTTTGTTCTACCAACCATTGAAAAACGATTTTGTTCGTATTTTAGTATGTATGCTATTAAATTTGGCAAAAAAACTTTAGTCATACTTCATACTAACTGTATCTTTGACGCGTTAGAATTACTCATGAAACACATTTTTTTATTTTTAGGTTTATTGATTTGTAGCACACCTGCATTCTCTCAAACAAAAAACGTTACCATATCTTGGGAAAATGAAATTTCCAGGCCTTCTTTTGTTTCACCTACATCCCCATTGGTAAATAGTACAGCCGTAAAAAAATCTTCAAAACAAATGGCTTTTGAAAGATTAAAACTAACCCTTACCAAAGAGGCTATAGATTTTTCTCAGCAGTGGAAAGACACTGGTTTTGCAAATCCAGCCACTTTGAAGGTTACTAATGTTGCGTATGATGCTGTTTCTTCAAAAGAGCTTGAGCTAGTTTCCATTTCAGATATACCAAAAAGACTCCAATCAAAAATCACAAGTAAAAAAGGGAGAGATCAAATCTATACCATAGTATCACTATCGCCCTTAGTAAATCTAGATGGGCAAATAAAAAAAGTGCGTTCTTTTTCCCTTTCTTACAAATACTTCCAAAATACCAATTCCAAAAGCTTAACTATTCCTATTTCTAATTCTGTGCTGGCCACAGGAGATTGGTATAAGTTTAAAGTCGAAAAAACGGGAGTACATCTTATCACAAAAGGGTTTTTAGATAATTTAGGAATCAATACTGCTACTGTAGATCCAC
>JABHYI010000258.1 GCA_018656255.1 Bacteroidota bacterium | reverse complement strand
CTTTTACACCTGTTATTTTATTCTTTTTTCTCAAAAATAGCGGCATTGTCTCTAGTATACATCTCTCTGAGGTGCGAGAACGCAAATACCCTCTGATGATACAAGTGTTGTTGGTGTTACTAATTATCAAGCTAATCTTTAAACCCTATGAAGATATAGAGTTGTACTACTTTTTTACGGGTATTTTAGCCGCTTCGCTAACTGCCCTTTTTTTGGTTTTATTTAAATTTAAAGTAAGTCTTCACCAAATGGCAGTTGCAGGGGTTACGGTGTTTTTGATTGGAGTTAGCATTCATTTTAACATAAACATACTTGGCAGTATATCGGCTTTATGTATCATAAATGGATTGGTTGCTAGCTCTAGGCTTCATACAAAATCTCATACCATGATAGAATTGTGCTTTGGATTTTTTATTGGTGGGATACCGCAATTTTTACTATTTGGTTTTTGGGTCTAAAACAAGCCAGAAGGCTTTCTTTATAGAAAGAAAAACAAAAGACCTAGCTTTAAAGCTCTCATGTCTATTGGTGTACCGTTTGTTGTGGTAGCATTATCAAAGAAAGGTGTAATGCCATAATAGCCATAAAAGTTTACTGTATTGTATCCAACACTTAGGGTGGCTCCAAGGCGCATGTTATTAAACTCTGGAATATCTGTTTGTATCACGGTGTTGCCATCTTGTTTGAAAGAAGATTTATACCAATAGTCATATCCTAAACGTATTCCGGTGTAAAAGCGCCAAAACTTATAGATTTGTGCACTTGAGGTGCGCCATCGAAATTCTAGAGGAATTTCTATACTTGAGGTGCTAAATCTATTTACATCATAAGTAACATCATTAGCATCTAAAGAAGTGAATATAGACTGCTGTGCTGCGTCTTCTCCTATGAAAAGTGTATTACCGTACTCATTAAAAGAAGTGCCAATACCAACGGCAATAGATACGTTTCTACGCTTATTGATAGGTAGGTCTCTCATAAAGCCAAAATGAACAGAAGCCGTTAAGCCACGAGAGTCTACCATCTCTGGTGTATCTAATAGAATATTATATGTTATGCCAAAATAAAATTGATCTTCTCTATATTTTGTATCCAAGGAATCTGAGGCAACTTCTTTTTGAGCAAAGAGTGCGCTCACACATAAAAAACAACACATAAAATAACCCTTGTGACCCATGGTCTAAATATAATCGAATTTTAAATGCTTGTGAAATAAAAAAACGCCTTTTCTAAAAATAGAAAAGGCGTTTGTATTTGTAGTATGATTTCTATTTACTGTTGCACGTCGTTACCTGGTGCAGTAATGTAAATAATTTTCACCATATTAAGATCTCGTAGTTTTTCTTTGACGTCTTGAAGCAAACCTACGTTGGTTTGTTCATCGACCTTTAAGCCAACAACAACCTTACCCTGTAGTTCTGGTATTAACTTGGTTCTTGCTTCAGACAAGGCAAATTCAAGAGCGTTAATATCTGTATACTTGTCTCCTATTTGTATTTTTCCTTCGGTACCAAACTTCTCTTTATAACGAGAACTTGGTTTTCCAGCATAAATAAAAACAGAACGATCTTTCTTTAGCTTTTCAACTTGATCTGCCTTAGGAAGTTTTTGTTGCACCAGCATATTATCTTTTCTCAATACAGTTACTACCATAAAGAAAAACAATAACATAAATACAATATCTGGTAGAGATGCTGTATTTACTGCAGGCAATTCACCGCCTTTTTTCTTATTAAACTTAGACATAAAACTGTTTTTTATTATTGAGATTTTTTTGCTTCTGCTTCAGATAATTTCATCGGAAAAAGAGCTTGAATTTCTTGTAGTTTTGCTTGAGCTCTTTCCTCATTGCCTTTAAAATCACCCGTAGCTATAGCACTTTTTACTTTCGTGAACTCAAACCCAAACAAACGCTCAGATTCTCTGTTTCGTAAGAAATTATAGGCAGCTACCAATTCATTTTGTACCTGAATATAGGTTTTGTATGAGGTCTCTCTATCACTCTTTACTGTGATGATAGCTTTCTCTGGATTATCTGAAGAGGCAATATCTTTTTCGCCTTTACAGTAATCACAAGAACCATCTCCACCGTTATCTAAAAAAGAAATAGCCGCTTGCCTGATATCTTGAATGTCCATTAGCTCGTTATCTGCAAGAATTTGATCTTCTTTGTTTACAGTAACAACAAAAATGTTCTTTTCTTTAATATCTACTGGAGGTTGTTCGTCTTGTTTTGGAGGTAATTGACGTGCAATTCCTTTGTCTTTTTCTATGGTAGTTGTTACCAGAAAAAAGATAAGTAATAAAAACGCAATATCTGCCATAGAACCAGCATTCACCTCTGGTGTTGCTCTTCTTCCCATACTATCGTTTTGTTAATTTTTTTACTCCACTAAATGCCATTGCAACAACTGCTACCACAGACAAAATGTAAAAGGTGTAAAGCCCCGTACCTATGTATCTAGATGTTTGAGCTGTTACTATTTCTCCGTCTTTGGTAAAGGATTCTACTCCATCGGCCATTACATAAGAAATAACAAATATGAGTAAAAAAGCACCTACAGACATAAGTGTTTTTTTTACATCACCACCTAGTATTCCTTTGACAACAAAAACAACAACAGTTATAAGTAATATTGCAAAAGTTAAATACGCTACATAAAGAAAAGAATCTAGACCCTCTCCTCCACTAGCTATTACAGCTTTATCTCCTTTTATCATCAACATCCCCCATAAAAGGACACCAGCCACACCAAGAACTAAAGCTACTATTTTAGAAATTTTATGTAAACCCATTGTTTGGTTCTTTTAAAGATTATTTTTTGTTTTTGTAGTCAATCAACATATCAATTAGTGTAATTGATGCGTCTTCCATAGAGTTTACAATACTGTCAATTTTTGCAATAATGTAGTTATAAAAGATTTGAAGAATAATCGCTACAACAAGTCCAAATACTGTTGTTAATAAGGCAACTTTAATACCACCTGCTACAAGTGAAGGGTTCATGTCTCCAGCTGCTTCAATTTTATCAAAGGCTGTAATCATACCAATTACGGTACCCATGAAACCAAGCATAGGAGCCAATGCGATAAATAGTGATACCCAAGATACATTTTTCTCAAGTTGTCCCATTTGTACACCTCCGTAGGCTACAACCGCTTTCTCTGCAGCTTCAATGCTCTCATCTGCACGCTCTAAACCTTGATAGTAAATAGATGCTACAGGTCCTTTTGTGTTTCTACACACCTCTTTTGCAGCTTCTACACCACCACTTTTTAAGGCCTCTTCTACACCTTCAGCCAATTTTTGAGTGTCTGTTGTAGAGAGATTTAAAAATATAATTCTCTCAATTGCCATAGCAAGACCCAATATTAGACATACGAGTACAATTCCCATAAAACCAGGACCTCCTTGTATGAAACGTTCTTTTAGTTTCTGGTGCCATGTTCTGTTATCTACCTCTTGAGCTATATCATCTTGCACAAGAGTTACTGTAGATGCTGCTACTAATGAAGTTGAAGTTGTTGGCACTGCAGCGTTTGCTGTTAATGATCCCGCAAAAACAAGTGCGGCAATTGCCATAATAGAAAATAATTTTTTCATTGCTATTGACTTAAAGTTTAGTTTTAATTTTTAGTTAAATTGAGGTTCTAAAGATATAAAAATTATTGTGTAAAAAACAAGAATTTTAAGCTTGCTATTTCATTTTATGCTAATTAGTGTACCATAGAGTTTCATACGCCCTAATAACTAACTAATTACTAGAAACGATGTGTACTATTCTCTTAAAATAATATCAATTTCTGTACCAAAAAATTAAACAATCTTGGTCATTATTAAAAAACAGATTGTTATTTCTATTTGGTAAAACCTTGCAGAGAGGAAGGGATTCGAACCCTCGATACGTTGCCGTATACACGCTTTCCAAGCGTGCGCCTTAAGCCACTCGGCCACCTCTCTATTTTTTTGTGTTGCAAAGAAACAATTTTTTATATTCCACAGGGCACAATTTTATTGAAATATCAACTCATTTCTCCTCTGAGAGGAGTCTCAAACAGAGTTTTAAAATCTTTTTGTGAATCTTCAATGGCTAGTAAGTACATTAATTTTGTGAGCGCTGCCTCTGTGGTTATGTCTTTACCGCTTATAACACCCATACTTTTTAGTTCGGCACTTGTTTGATAAAGACCCATTTCAACACTTCCCCCAGAGCACTGGGTTACATTAACAACGGGGACACCTGAGTCTACAACTTTTTTTAATGCAGCTATAAACCAGCCTTGGGTTGTTAAATTTCCGCTACCATAGGTTTCTATAACAAGCCCCTTAAACATATCTACATTAAATAGATGGGTCACCATTTGCTGAGTAATCCCTGGAAACATTTTAACCAGAAGTATTTTTGGCTCCAACTCTTTATGAACCAAAAAAGGTTTGTTCTCGGGCACTAGCAAAGCGTTGTAATCTATAGATAGATTTACACCACTTTGAGCCAATGCAGGATAATTTAAAGAGGCAAAAGCCTCAAAATGCTCGGCATTTATCTTAGTGGTACGATTGGCTCTGTATAATTTATATTCAAAATACAGACCAACCTCCTTAATAACAGAGACATTATCTTGTTTTAAAGCCGCAAGTTGTATGGAGGTAATCAAGTTTTCTTTTGCATCTGTGCGCAAATCTCCAATAGGTAGTTGAGATCCAGTAAAAATAACCGGCTTGGTCAAATTCTCTAACATAAAACTTACTGCAGAGGCGGTGTAAGACATTGTATCACTTCCATGCAAGACTACAAAACCATCAAAATAATCATACTTGTTTTCTATAATACTTACTAATTGTTGCCAATATACAGGCCCCATATTTGAGCTATCTATTGGATCATCAAAACTTTGAGTGTCAATAGTACAATCCAGCAAATTAAGCTCAGGTATGTGTTTGAGCAGGTCATTAAAATTGAAATTTTTAAGACTACCTGTTTCAGAATCTTTTATCATACCAATGGTACCGCCGGTATAGATTAATAAAATAGTGCTTGTTTGGGTAGTCATCATATAATAGGTGTGTTAAATCTTAAAAATTGCTGCCGCGTTTGCTGTGGTTATTTCTGCTACTTGTGCTTCAGAAATAGCATACAAGGCACTTACTTTACTTGCAATCAAAGATAGGTAACTACTTTGGTTTCTTTTGCCTCTATGTGGGGCGGGTGAAAGGTACGGCGCATCTGTTTCTAAAACAATGTGTTTTATATCAATTTGATTGAGAAACTGATCAATCTTGCCATTTTTAAATGTAACAACTCCCCCAATACCCAATTTCATGTTATACCCAATAGCCTGTTTTGCTTGGGCCAAGCTGCCGGTAAAACAATGAAATATACCGAACAAATCATCCCCTTTTTCTTGCTCTAGTACTTCAAAAACCTGGTCAAAGGCATCTCTGCAATGAATAACAATAGGTAGTTTATACTTTTTGGCTAACCTAATTTGAAAAACAAAAGCTTCCCTTTGTATTGCCAAGGTGCTGGTGTCCCAATACAAATCAATCCCAATCTCACCAATGGCAACAAAATTTCGCCTTTCAAGCTCTTTTACTACAAAGGCTAATTCTTCTTTATAATTTTCCTTAACAGAGGTAGGGTGTAACCCCATCATTAAATGCACGCAATCTGGATAGGATGCTTCTAAATCATACATTGCTTTTGCATAGCTTGAATCTATAGCAGGAATAAAAAACCGTGAAACTCCGCTATGCTTCGCTTGTTGCATCACAATGTCTCTATCTAGGTCAAAAGCCTCGCTGTATAAGTGTGTATGTGTGTCTGTTAACATGATTGCAAAGCTAGCTATTTTGTTTGCTATATTTGTTAAAAAAATACAGTGCAGTTAAGAAATTTATTAGAGGGCAAAGGTTTTCAAAGAATTGTATTGCGTAAAATGACTACTGGCCATTATACATGCCGCGTAAAACTAAATGCCAAAAAGGGTGTTTTTATTATAGATACAGGTGCCTCATCGAGCTGTGTTGGGTTTGAGCATGCTGGCATTTTTAATCTCACCCAACAGCAAAGTGATGTAATTGCAGCCGGCGCCGGAGACTCAAACATGAAAACAGCGCTTGCCTTAAACAATGTTCTGGAACTAGAGGGGTATCTCACAAAAAACATCTCTTTTGTATTGTTTGATTTGTCTCACGTTAACAAAGCAATCTCTAAGGTAGACCCTACAATAGTTCACGGCATTTTAGGAGCAGATTATTTAAAAAAACACAGCGCCGTAATAGACTATGGCCGCAATTGCATGTATCTCAAATAAGTTGTGTTAAATACCAGTAACACCATCTTACTATAAAAAAAGGCTCATACAGTGTATGAGCCTTTTTTATGGAGACTATTTTATATTAAAGCTCTAAGGCTTTTTTAATATCTGAGTGCATCAATAACTCTGTTGGGTTTTCAAGGGCTTCTTTAACAGCTACCAAGAAACCTACAGATTCTTTACCGTCTATAATACGGTGGTCATAACTAAGTGCTACAAACATAATAGGAGCAACAACAACAGCTCCGTCTTTAACCACTGGACGCTCTACAATATTGTGCATTCCTAAAATACCAGATTGCGGAGGGTTGATAATAGGGGTAGAAAGCATGCTTCCAAAAACACCCCCATTAGAGATAGTAAACGTTCCGCCCGTCATTTCATCTACGGTAATTTGTCCATCACGAGCTCGAATTGCCAATCTTTTCACTTCAGCTTCAACACCTCTAAAGGTTAAATCTTCTGCGTTTCTTATCACTGGCACCATCAGCCCTTTTGGGCCAGATACGGCTATAGAGATATCTTTATAATCATAGGTAAGCATTTCCTTACCATCTATCATGCTGTTTACTGATGGATATAATTCTAAAGCACGAACCACTGCAAGTGTAAAGAAGGACATAAACCCAAGACCCACCCCGTGTTTTGCTTTAAAGGTTTCTTTGTACTCTTTTCTGAGAGCAAATATTGGCCCCATATCAACCTCGTTAAAGGTGGTTAACATAGCCGTTGTATTTTTAGCCTCTACCAAACGTTCTGCTACTTTTCTGCGCAACATAGAAAGTTTTGTTCTAGACTCCCCTCTAGCTTTAGCACCAACAGATCCCATAGATGGAACTGCATTAAGAGCATCATGCTTTGTAATACGGCCATCTCTTCCCGTACCAGAAACACTTGTAGATGCAATTGATTTTTCATCTAAAATCTTTTTTGCTGCAGGAGATGGGGTTCCTGTTGCGTAAGACTCTTTTGTGACCGGTGGTGTTTGTATTGCAGCAGCTTTTGCAGGCTGTTTCTCTGCACTTGGAGTATCTGTATTTGCTGAAGCACCCTCTGGCTTGGCAGCAGTTGTGTCAATCAAACAAACTACAGCTCCAACGGCAACTGCATCACCTTCCTCTGCTTTTAATGTAATTATCCCACTTGCTTCTGCTGGAAGTTCTAGTGTTGCCTTATCACTATCAACCTCAGCAATTGCTTGATCTTTCTCTACATAATCTCCGTCTTGAACTAGCCATTCAGCTATTTCTACTTCGGTAATAGATTCTCCCGGTGAAGGAACTTTCATTTCTAACATAGTATGTCTGTTATGGTTTCGACTCGCGTCAAAATTTTAATCCTGTTTTAATATATTCAAAGTTCAGAAAAATTTATACAAATTAATTCTGAGCAGTGGCTTATTTTTTTGGTGTTTGAAAAACACTGTCAATTACTTCTTTATGTCTTGCCTTAGAGCGTGTACTACTTCCTGCCGCAGGAGAGCTATACACTCTTCTTGATGCAAGGCGCAGCGGCACACTTTCAAAATTCATTAACATGAATCCCCAAGCGCCCATGTTTTTTGGCTCTTCTTGTGCCCAAACATATTCTTTGGCATTAGTATAAGTGGCAATGATAGCCTCCAATTGCTCTGTTGGCAATGGAAACAACTGTTCTATACGCACAATGGCTACATCTTCTCTTTTGTCTTGTGTTCTTCGCTCTAGAAGGTCATAGTAAAACTTCCCTGTACAAAATACCACAGAAGTGACATTTTTTTTAACTACTTGGAGATCATCAATAACTTCCTGGAAACTTCCTAAGGCCAATTCTTCTTTTGAAGATACAACAAGAGGATGACGCAACAAACTCTTTGGTGTAAATACAATAAGTGGTTTTCTGAAATTCCATTTCATTTGCCTGCGCAACAGGTGAAAAAAGTTTGCAGGTGTAGTAACATCTGCCAAAATTAAATTATCACGAGAGCATAGTTGCAAATAACGCTCCATACGTGCACTTGAATGTTCAGATCCTTGAGCTTCATATCCATGAGGCAGTAACATCACAAGACCGTTTTGTGTTTTCCACTTACTCTCTGCTGCAGATATGTATTGATCCAACATAATTTGCGCTCCGTTTGAGAAGTCTCCAAACTGGGCTTCCCAAATAGTAAGTGTCTTGGGGCTTGCCATGGCATACCCATAATCAAAACCTACAACAGCATACTCAGAGAGCAGTGAGTTGTAGATGTGCATCTTTCCTGGTACATTAAGAGTATTATGAAGATTGATACGCTCCCCATCTTCTTCTGTTTTTATAATAGCATGCCTGTGAGAGAAAGTACCGCGTTCTACATCTTGACCAGAGATTCTAACATCAAATCCTTCCTCCATTAAAGAAGCATAGGCCAACAGTTCTCCCATTGCCCAGTCTAAGGTGTTACGCTCTGTATATTGTTTATTTCTATCTGCAATAATGCGCTCTATTTTACGCATAAACTTTTTATCTGCAGGTAATTTTGTAATCCCGTCAGCAAGTTTATCTAGGTTTTTTAAAGCAAATGTTGTGTCTATAGGAGTTAGGATAGCTTCCTTTCTGCCAAGAGTATATCCCTCCCAATCATCAGCTAGTATTTTAGTGATGACAGTTTTGTCTTTTTTTCGAGACGCCTGCAAATCATCTTCAAGCTCCTCTTTGTATTGTAGCTCTAACTGTTTTACATATCCCGCATCAATACAATTTTGTTGGACTAATTTTGCAGCGTAAATATCTCTTGGGTTTTGATGTTTTGCAATCGCTTTATACAATTTAGGTTGTGTAAAACGAGGCTCATCACCCTCATTGTGGCCATATTTTCTATACCCTAATATGTCTAAAAACACATCGCGACCAAACTGCAGTCTAAAATCTAGCGCAAAGCTAAAGGCATGACACACCGCCTCAACGTCATCTGCATTTACATGTAATACCGGTGATAGGGTCACTTTAGCAATATCTGTACAATAGGTTGAAGATCGCGCGTCTAAGTAGTTGGTAGTAAAACCAACTTGATTGTTTGCAACAATATGTATGGTCCCTCCTGTTTTGTATCCATCTAGCTGCGCCATTTGAATAAACTCGTACACAACACCCTGGCCGGCTACTGCAGCATCACCATGTATTAAAATAGGTAATATTTTGGAGGCATCTCCACCTAATTTTGTATCTATTTTTGCTCTAGAAATACCACCAACCACAGCATTTACTGTCTCTAGATGGGATGGGTTTGGAGCCAAGTCCATACGCACCTGTTTTCCTCCATCAGTCTCCCTAAAACTTGTCCAGCCCATGTGATACTTCACATCACCATCAAAAAGTTCTGCTTCGTCGTATTCTTTAGAGTCAAACTCACTAAATATGTCCTCAGGAGATTTTCCGAAGATATTAGTCAAGACATTAAGGCGGCCTCTATGAGCCATTCCAACCACAAACTGTTCTACTCCTTTTTCTGCTCCTCGCTCCATTAAAGTATCAAGCCCTGGGATAAGCGCATCAACACCCTCAATAGAAAAACGCTTTTGGCCAACATACTTTGAATGCAGAAAGGTTTCAAAAGAAAGTGCTTGATTTAATTTCTTTAATATATGTTTTTGTTGCTCGGAAGAATACTCAGGAGCATTATCATTGGTATTGATCCAATTTTGTATCCATTTAATTTCTTCTGGATTGCGTATGTACATATACTCAACACCAATGGAATTACAATAAATAGCCTCCAGATGGCTTACAATTACCGCTAGGGTTGTTTTACCAAGCCCTATGATTGAGCCTGCTTCAAATTCTGTTTGCAGGTCTGATTGCTGTAGACCAAAATTTTCAAGCCCTAATGTGGGTTGGTATTTTCTTCGCTCTCTAACTGGGTTTGTTTTAGTAAACAAATGCCCACGTGTCCTGTAACCATCTATGAGTTTTATCACCTTAAACTCATTTAGCACATTTTCTGGAACAGAATCAGCACCTGTAATACCAAGCCCTTCTGCAACAGAACCGCTTTCAATACCAAAGTCAAAACCTTGGAAAAAAGCACGCCAACTAGGCTCTACAACATCTGGAGTTTTTAAGTACGTAGCGTATAGTTCCGAAATTTGCTCGGGATGAATTGCATTTAGAAAAGAATATTTATCCATAATTGGAATACTGCGATGTTTTAAAACAAGGCAAAAATACAACAAATCCCTAAAAATCCATCTTTGGAAATGGGATATTTATGGCACTAATTATCGTGGACAATCTCTAATGAAAACCCCTCAAAAAATAACAAGTAATTTTGGTTTTATAATGCTTTTGTTTTTCTTGGAGACAAGCCCTTGGATTCCTTTTGTAAGAATTTTTATATAATGAAAAACCTAGACATTTCTATTCATTAAAAAATCTGCAAAACTCTTTAAAGTGTCTTTGTGTTGCTGTGAAATTTTAATGTCTTGTAATAAAGAGATTGAAGTGTTGGTGTACCTTAAAATTTCATCTTCGGTAGCTTTTGCAGCTCCTGAGCTGACAAATATTTCTTTTACAGCCGTTATTTTATCAGAAGGATCTTTTGGCATAGTAGCAAACAATGAGGATAATTCTTGGGCCTCAGCGGGAGTGCTTTTTTGTAAGGCCGTTAGGTATAGAAATGTTTTTTTATTGGCTATAATATCTCCTCCTACTTGTTTACCAAAAGTCAAGGGGTTTCCAAAGGCGTCTAGGTAATCATCCTGTAATTGAAATGCAATTCCTAAATTTTTTCCAAAAGCATATATTTTTTCTTGGCAAGACTCTGAAGCCTCTGCAATAATAGCTCCCATTTGCAAGGAGGCGCCAATAAGCACAGCTGTTTTATATTCAATCATTTTGATGTACTGAGAAATGGTAACATCGTTTCTTGTTTCAAAATCAACATCATATTGCTGGCCTTCACAAACCTCTAAAGCGGTTTTACTAAACAAAACTGCCAATTGCATAAATACCTTTGGCTCATAGGTTTCAAAAAGCTGATAGGCTAAAATGAGCATCGCATCACCAGATAAAATCCCTGTATTAACATCCCATTTCTCATGGACCGTTTGGTGGCCTCTTCTAAGAGGAGCATTGTCCATGATATCATCATGAACTAGAGAGAAATTATGAAACATTTCTACGGCAAGAGAGGCGTCTAATGCTTTTGTATAATTTCCTCCAAAAAAATCTGCACTCATTAAAGTTAATACCGGGCGAAGGCGCTTCCCTCCAAGGGTAAGTATATATTTTATGGGCTCATACAATGATGCGGGCTCTTTTAAGGTAACCTTATGCTCTAAATGTGCAACTAGTGCGTCACTGTATTTTGAAATATCCATCCTATAAAATTTGCTCAAAAATAAGGATTAACTAGATATTAAAAGGAGATGTTCACAATCTT
>JABHYI010000073.1 GCA_018656255.1 Bacteroidota bacterium | reverse complement strand
ACACAAAAACAGTTTTTAATACTCAAAACCCCTTGGCTTTTCTCTAAAAAAGAACGTACCGCTTGTTGGCTAGTGAAAATAGCATTATCAATAACCTCTGGGGCTTCAAAATCTAAAAACGTTATAGCAATGGCGTCATAATCTACTATACATAAGCCTTCCTGCAAGAGCTGGTCTTTTTGAATGGTACTTAGTTTTTTTGTAGATAAAATGCTTTTCATTTCTAGCTATAAATTCACGGCTGCTTTTATTTCTTTGAGAAGCACATCACCCCCTTTTTGCAATACTTCTTTGGCAAAAGCATCGCCAGCTTTGGCGGCTAAGTTGAGTGAAATGGTTTTTTCTATTGCTATTTTTTTAGTGCCATCAAGGGAGAGTAGACATCCTTTAAATTCTATGGTATTACCTTCTATTTTTGCAAGTGCGCCTATGGGCGCAGTGCATCCACCTTCAAGAGTTCTTAAAAAGTCACGCTCTATTTGTGTACATATTTGTGATGGAGTGTCGTTTAGTTTTTGAGCGGCCTCTATGCAAAAAGGATCTTTTTCTAATGCAACAATTGTCATTGCACCCTGGGCCGGTGCAGGTGTCATCCAGTCAAGTGAGGTATATCTGCTTGGTAATACATCGATACGCTCAAGACCTGCTTTGGCAAAAATAGCGCCTTGCCAAGAATTGTCTTGTAGTTTTTGTAAACGGGTATTTACATTACCGCGCAAATCTACTACTGTGTGAGTAGGGTATTTGTGTAGCCATTGCGCTTTGCGACGCAAAGATCCTGTTGCGATAGTGCAGGATTTTGTGTAATCAACAACCTCTTTGGTAACTAAAATATCAAGGGTACTTGCACGCTTTAGAACAGCCGCCTGCACAATGCCTTTAGGTAGCGCCGTAGGTACATCTTTTAATGAGTGCACAGCAATGTCTACGGTGTTGTTTAACATGGCAACATCTAGTGTTTTTGTAAAAATACCCGTGATGCCCAGCTCATACAAAGGGGTGTCTAGCTTTAAATCTCCTGCAGATTTTACAGGCACAATTTGTGTTTTATACCCCAAGGCCTGTAATTGATTCTCAACGGTGTGTGCTTGCCATAAAGCAAGTTGGCTATCTCTGGTGCCTATTTTAATTACTTTATTCATGATGCTCCAGGTTTAATTTAAAAATTTGCTCAATTAAACCTGCCGTTTCTGTGGGGTTGCTAGTGGTGTTTTTTAAGTGGTTGGCAACTTGAGTTGTTATTTTTTGGATGATCCTATCGCTAATGATTTCTGCCTGCTCTTGGTTAAAATCAGAAATTTTACGGCGTTGATTATCAATTTCGCCGATTTTTATTTCACTTAGTTTGTTTTTTAACGCTTTTATTGTTGGCGCAAAACTCCTGTGTTGTGCCCAAGTATCAAACTCTGCCTCAACTTCTTTTATAAGGTTTTGGGCTAGGGGTATTTGAGACTGTCTGTGGGCAAGGGTAGCGTCTGTTACTTTTGATAGCTCATCTAAGTGTATCAGTGTTACGTTAGGGTTTTGTGTAACGTTATTGGCTACATTTTTTGGAATAGATAGATCCAAAATTAAAAGTGGTTTTTTTAAGTAAAGCAACTCTTTGCTTATAGTGGGCTGCTGAGCTCCTGTTGCAACAATCATGATGTCGCTTTGAGCAATTTCGCTCTGAATATTAGCATAATCTTTCACAACCAGATTAAATTTCCCAGCCATCACCTCTGCTTTTGTTTTGGTTCTATTGATAAGGGTAATATGCTCGTTTTTGGTATGTTTAATGAGATTTTCACAGGTGTTACGGCCAATTTTTCCAATACCAAAAAGCAGAATATTTTTTTCGCTCACATACGGCACTCTTGCCATAATGTATTGCACGGCGGCAAAACTCACAGAGGTTGCACCAGTAGAGATTTCGGTTTCATTTTTAATACGCTTACTGGCTTGTATGACAGCATTTCCAAGACGCTCCATATACGGGTTTAACATGCCCATTTTTTTGGAACGGCTTAGGCTTTTGCGTAGCTGGCTTATTATTTCAAAATCTCCTAATATTTGACTATCTAGCCCAGTGCCAACTTTAAAAAGGTGCGATACCGCCTCATGGTCCTGGTGCACATAGGCCACTTTTTCAAACTCAAGAACACTTCCAGTGGTATGCTCACATAATAACACACCTAAGTCTTTGGCCTTTTGGGCAAACCCATAAAGCTCTGTTCTATTACAAGTTGATATAAGGGTAAGTGAGCCAACACCCATTTGTTGAGCAGCATTTAGGATGTCTTTTTGAGCATTTTCTGAAACACTAAAACGCCCTCTTACTTCTGCATCAGCCTTTTTGTAATTAAGGCCAATGGCAAAGAATGTTCCTTCAGAAGATGCCCCATACGGGCTTTTAGCGTTGTTTTTCATAGGCCACAAGTAGCTCTTGTACTAAAAAGAGAAATTGTACCGCAAAAATAGGAGCATTGACAATCAAAAAACAACGCAAGAGGCATCATTAATATCGATACCCGTTATTTTTACTGGATATTCTATAAAAAATCGCTGTAAGTCACTATATTGCTATCTTTACAAAACAATGGCTGTTTGTTATTTATATCAATTCTAAATAAAATGAAAGCACAAGACATCTCAAACCTATCAAAAAGTATCGCTCAAGGGATCTATAAAGAAACCATGATTGAGCCTGGGTTTTATATTTTAAAGTTCAACAATGAAACTGCTGAAAACCAGCTGTTTAAAAGAGATGTAAATGCAGATTTTATTCAATTTCATTTCTGTGTAAAAGGCTCAGGATCTTTTGGTTTTAATAACGGAAATTACAGGCTGCCCATTCAGGAGAGCGGCTCTTTACTTTTGTACAATCCTCAAAGAGATTTACCAATTGAAGTAATGGTGGCTCCAAATTCTTGGGTGATTTCTGTCTTACTTCCAATCAAAAAATTTCATACACTGTTTTCTAATGAAACCAACTACATTCCTTTTTTAAGCGGAGAAAATAAAGACAGGAAGTATTATAAAGATGCCCAGATTTCTCCATCAATGGCCATAGTGCTTAACCAGCTTATGAACTACAACCTACACCGCTCTATCAAACCCTTATATTTTAAAGGGAAAGCCTACGAGCTGTTGAGCCTTTACTTTAACAGAGAGGAAGATGTAGATGTTGAGCAGTGTCCCTTTTTGGCAGATGAGCTAAATGTTGTTAAAATTAAAAAAGCCAAACAAATTATTATTGCCCGCATGGCAGAGCCTCCTACACTTCAGGAGTTGGCAGATGAAATACAGCTTCCCATTAATAAATTAAAAGAGGGGTTTAAGCAAATTTATGGAGATCCTGTATTTGCTTTTTTGTTTGATTATAAGATGGAAGTTGCCCGGCAATTATTGGCCTCGGGTTCTCATAATGTCAACGAAGTTGGCCTTAAAGTTGGCTATTCAACAGCAAGTCATTTTATAGCAGCCTTTAAGAAAAAATTTGGCACAACCCCTAAAAAGTTTATTGTGGCTCAGGGGGCATAAGCTTTAATAATGGCTAGGGTTACTTTAATTTAAAGCCGCGAGAGCATACATTTTCTTATTATTATGTTAATCTACTCTACCTAAATTCAAGAACCCATATTTTAAAGTTATTTTTGTTTAAAGTCAAAACATATAGGTGTTTGTAGTGGTTTTTTATCGCTACAGTATTAAAAAATTAAAACATTCTCACGCTTTAGTCTTGAGAAGTTATTTAAGAAATTTT
>JABHYI010000203.1 GCA_018656255.1 Bacteroidota bacterium | reverse complement strand
TAGATGTAGCTGGAATAGCACATATTTCTTTAAAGCAGTATGCAACCCTTATAAAAGACACCATAGTTACCCATACAGGAGTGCCTGTAGGTGTAGGTATAGCACCAACTAAAGTATTGGCTAAATTGGCAAATAAAATTTCAAAAAAGGTAGAAAAGTTTCATTACGTGTGTGTTATTGATACAGATGAAAAACGAATTAAAGCACTTAAATGGGCAAAGACCAAAGATATTTGGGGTTTGGGTAAAAAACACCAGGCGCGCCTTAAAAACATAGGAGTATTTACAGCCTATGAGTTTACGCAACTCCCTTTGGCATGGGTGAGAAAAGAGATGACCGTGGTAGGAGAGCGTTTATGGAGAGAGCTCAGAGGGGAGTCTTGTATTGAGTTTCAGACCATGCCAAAGAGTAAAAAGGCAATTGGGACTTCCAAATCTTTCGGAAAGAAACTAGAAGATTTACCGCGTATAGAAGAGGCCTGCGCGTATTACATTAGTGAAGTAGCTGAAGTGTTACGAGCTCAAAAATCTTGTGCAACCTATATACAGGTTTTTGTAACTACAAATCGGTATAGTGCTGCTGATAAACAGTACAGTAATAGTTGTACCATTACCATACCTGTACCTACAAACAATACCTTTATCTTAACACAATACGCACGCAAAGCATTACAGCGTATATATACCCCAGGCTACCGTTATAAAAAGGTTGGTGTTAATCTTACAGGATTGATACCTCAGCAGTATGTACAAGGTAACTTGTTTCAAAGTCCTGCCTTATATGATAAACGTTTAATGAATGTGATTGATGCACTAAACCATAAGTTTGGTAAGGCCACAGTAGGATCTGCACTGGTGGGTACTAGAGTAGCGCAGTGGGAGCTTGTCAAAAAAGACCGTAGCAACCGCTACACCACGCAATGGGGAGAGTTGTTGGAATTAAAAAACAAATAAATAAGTTTGTGTCTGCCACCATGTCAGTCTTTTTTGGGTGGCACAATCATTGACTTATGGATAATGTCTTTAGGAATATTTTCCTTTAGATAATTAAACTGAATTTTAAAATACATATTTATAAGTTATGAGTAAAATAATTGGAATAGACTTAGGGACAACCAACTCTTGCGTATCTGTAATGGAAGGTAGCGAACCAACGGTAATCCCAAACGCTGAAGGAAAAAGAACAACACCATCTGTAATTGCATTTGTAGAAGGTGGTGAAATTAAAGTAGGAGATCCTGCCAAAAGACAGGCAGTAACAAACCCTACTAAAACCATATCTTCTATAAAACGTTTTATGGGAAATAAGTACAGTGAATCTTCTCTTGAAGCTAAGCGTGCTGCATTTACTGTGAAAAAAGGAGATAACGATACACCGCGTGTTGATATTGATGGTCGTTTGTACACACCGCAAGAATTAAGTGCAATGATATTGCAGAAAATGAAAAAAACAGCCGAAGATTACTTAGGCCAAGACGTAACACGTGCTGTAATTACGGTACCTGCTTACTTTAATGATAGCCAACGTCAAGCCACTAAAGAAGCTGGTGAGATTGCTGGATTAAAAGTAGAACGTATTATTAATGAGCCAACAGCGGCTGCATTAGCATATGGTCTTGATAAGAAAAGCACAGACCAAAAAATTGTAGTATTTGATTTTGGTGGTGGTACTCATGATGTATCTATCCTTGAATTAGGAGATGGTGTATTTGAGGTATTAGCAACAGATGGTGACACGCACCTTGGTGGTGATGATGTTGATCAAAAAATCATTAGCTGGTTGGCAGACGAGTTTCAATCAGAAAATGACATGGATCTTCGTAAAGACCCAATGGCATTACAACGTTTAAAGGAAGCTGCAGAGAAAGCGAAGATTGAATTATCTTCTTCTGCACAAACAGAAATAAACCTGCCTTACGTAACAGCAACAGCTAGTGGGCCAAAGCACTTGGTTAAAACACTAACCCTTGCTAAGTTTGAGCAGTTAATTGATGATTTAGTAAAAAGAACTATTGAGCCTTGCCAAACAGCTATGAAAGCAGCTGGACTAAGCAACAGTGATATTGATGAGGTAATTTTAGTAGGAGGATCAACACGTATTCCTGCCGTACAACAAGCAGTAGAAAAGTTCTTTGGTAAAGCGCCAAACAAAGGAGTAAATCCAGATGAGGTTGTAGCCGTAGGTGCTGCTATTCAAGGTGGAGTGTTAACAGGAGATGTAAAAGATGTTTTACTTTTAGATGTAACACCACTTTCTCTAGGTATTGAAACCATGGGAAGTGTAATGACAAAGCTTATTGAGGCAAACACAACTATTCCTACAAAGAAGAGTCAAGTATTCTCAACAGCGGCAGACAATCAGCCATCTGTAGAGATTCATGTGCTTCAGGGAGAGCGCCCAATGGCAAATGACAACAAGACAATTGGTCGTTTTCATTTAAGTGATATTCCACCAGCACAGCGTGGAGTTCCTCAAATTGAAGTAACCTTTGATATTGATGCCAATGGTATTATCAAGGTAAGTGCTGAAGATAAAGCAACCAACAAAAAGCAAGATATTAGAATCGAAGCTTCTTCAGGACTTACAGAAGAGGAAATCCAAAAGATGAAGCAAGAGGCTGAAGCCAATGCAGATGCAGATAAGATTGCTAAAGAAACGGCAGACAAAATCAATGAAGCAGATGGTATGATCTTCCAGACAGAAAAGCAATTAACAGAGTTTGGAGAAAAATTATCTGACGATAAGAAAAAGCCAATTCAAGATGCTTTAGAAGATCTTAAGAAAGCTTACGAGACAAGAGACCTTGAAACAATCCAGCCAGCGCTAGATAAAATCAATGAAGCTTGGAAAGTAGCTAGCGAAGAAATGTACAAAGCACAAGCAGATGGTCAAGCAGGCGAGGAGCCAGCTGCAGATCAGCCAGCAGGTGACCAAAGTGCAGATGTTGAAGATGTAGACTTTGAGGAAGTAAAATAATACAACTCAAGTATATATAAATCCCGCAACGAAACTTCGTTGCGGGATTTTTTGTTGTGATAGCCTAGGTGTTAAATTTAAACCGGGGTTATGTTATTAAAAATAAAAGCTCCTAGGTTAACTAGGAGCTTTTACTATAAAATATAAATTATTTTAATTGTCATCATCATTGGTTTGTGTAGCAATGATAGTTTTACCAGGTGTTAGGCCCTCTATGTTTTTAAAATTTTGATCCTCACTTTTAAACGCTACTAAATCATTAAATACGTAACTTGCCAAAATATTGTTTTTTGCAATTACAAGTTGTTTTAATTGCTTGTTTTGGTTTAACTCATAAGGTAGTATTCCTGATAAATTGTTATCAAACAGGTTTAATACCTCAAGTTGTTTTAGTTTACCAATACTAGAGGGGATCTTGCCTTGTAAGAGGTTACTACTTAAGTGAATTTCTGTTATGTTGAGTAAATCTCCAAAGCTATTTGGGATGCCACCGGTAAGATTATTTCCATTTACAGCAAACACCTTTAATTTTTTAAGATCACCAATGGTTGCAGGAATTTCACCATGTAACTTATTGAATGATAATTCTAGTCTTTCAAGATTTTGTAACCCTGCCAATGAACTAGAAAGGGTACCCTCCAAATTATTGAACAGTAAATTAATTGCTATAACACTATTGTTTTTAACAGTAATACCATACCATGATGCAACAGGAGTGTTTAAATCCCAGGAGTTGATCCAGTGTTCACCATTTGTGTTTTGATATAAACTTTTAAGGGCCTCTTTTTCTTGTGTAGGCACATCAGCAAATGCAATTCCGGTACCTATAAATAAAAGAAAGAGAAAGAGTGCATTTTTCATAATTGGTTTTTATTGGTTTTACTCAATGT
>JABHYI010000257.1 GCA_018656255.1 Bacteroidota bacterium | reverse complement strand
TGAAATTATTAGAATTTTAAATTTGATTGTTCCACGTGGAACAAGATTATTACCTACCCATATAAACAAGCATTACAGAGATGTCGTTTGGTGAAACGCCGCTAATTCGAGACGCCTGTGAAACTGTTACGGGTTTTATGGCGCTTAATTTTTCTTTTGCTTCGTAAGACAAAGATTTTAGCTTTGAATAATCAAATACTTCAGGTATTTTAATCCCTTCTAATCTATTGAGTTTATCTGCATTGTTTTTCTCTTTGGCGATATAGCCTGCGTATTTAATCTGTATTTCTGTTTGTTGAAGCACCTCATGATCTAGATCGTGTTGGTTAATATAAGATGTCACAAAATCAATTTTTTGCATATCCTGCATCGTTATATTTGGCCTAGAAAGTGGTTTAAAAAGCTTGTCGCTTTGCTTTACAATGGCAGAATCTTTTTCCTCTAAAATAGGATTTATCACCTCCGGGGTTACACTACTTTCTTTGAAAAAATCGACAAACGCTTCACTTTTTTGCTTTTTTTCTTCCATTAATCTAAGACGCTCATCGCTAGCAAGCCCTATTTTGTGTGACATTGGAGTGAGTCTGAAATCTGCGTTGTCTTGGCGCAACAAGGTTCTGTACTCTGCACGAGAGGTAAACATTCTATAAGGCTCTTCTGTGCCTTTGGTAATTAAGTCATCAATCAATCCGCCAATGTACGCCTCGTTCCTTTTTATGATAAGGGGCTGCTGCTCTTTTACCTTTAGGTGTGCGTTTATTCCCGCCATTAGCCCTTGAGAGGCAGCTTCTTCATAGCCAGTGGTTCCATTAATTTGGCCTGCAAAATAAAGGCCTTTAATGTTTTTTGTTTCTAATGTGTGTCTAAGTTGTGTGGGCGGAAAAAAATCATACTCAATAGCATATCCAGGCCTAAAAAACTTAACATTTTCAAAGCCCTTAACCCTTCTTAAGGCTTTGAACTGAACATCTTCTGGTAATGAGGTAGAAAAGCCATTGACATAATACTCAACAGTATCCCACCCTTCAGGCTCCACGAATAATTGGTGTGAGTCCTTATCAGCAAAACGATTAATCTTGTCTTCTATGGAGGGACAATACCTTGGCCCAATACTGTTAATTGCACCGTTAAACATTGGCGAGCGATCAAAACCCTCACGAAGCAAATCATGAACCTCTAAACTAGTGTGGCTCATATGGCAATCGCGCTGATGGGTGAGCGGCTTCGTGCTTTTTAGATAAGAGAACTTCTCTGGAGAGACATCTCCTGGTTGTACAATCATCTTAGAAAAATCAAGCGACCTTCCATCAACCCTTGGGGGTGTTCCTGTTTTCATTCTTCCAGATTCAAAACCAAGGTCAACCAATTCTTTTGTTATTCCGTAGGCTGCTCTTTCTCCGGCTCTCCCTCCACCAAATTGCTTTTCTCCTATGTGTATTAACCCATTTAAAAAAGTTCCGTTGGTAAGGACTACTGTTTTTCCTCGCACCTCAATACCTAATGAGGTTTTAACACCTACAATTTTTTCTCCCTCAACCAAAATACCAGACACCATTTCTTGATAAAAATCTAGATTTTTAGTTCCCTCAAGCATCAGCCTCCAGGCTTCTGCAAATCTCATTCTATCACTCTGCACCCTTGGGCTCCACATGGCTGGACCCTTAGATTTATTAAGCATTTTAAACTGGATAGCCGTATTGTCACTTACAATACCACTATAACCGCCAAGAGCGTCAATCTCTCTAATGATTTGGCCCTTTGCAATACCTCCCATAGCAGGATTGCAGGACATTTGCCCAATATTTTGCAAGTTCATTGTAATGAGAAGGGTTTTTGACCCAAGGTTGGCTGAAGCTGCAGCTGCTTCAGAGCCAGCGTGACCACCACCCACTACAATAACATCGTATTCTTTTTCAAACATTTTTAATTGTTTTTATTGATTGTTCCACGTGGAACAACACAAGGGCATTAATGCGGGCGCAAAGATAGTTAATTATCTTATAATCAAGTAGTTAAATGTCTAATTTGTTGATTTTCAGCGTCCTAGGAAAATGTTCTTAGGTCCAAGGCCTCGTTTTCCTTGCAAGACATGGTCTCTTGCTGTTTTTTAGTTTTGTCTTTGTAGCCGCAAAAATGAAGCACTCCATGAATTATAACTCGGTGCAACTCTTCTAGAAAGGCAACCTGATAGGTACACGCATTTTCCTTAACACGTTCTACGGAAATATAAATCTCTCCATGAATTTGTTTGCCTAGTGAATTATCAAAGCTTATAATATCTGTAAGAGTGTCGTGGTTTAAAAATTGCAGGTTTAACTTGTGAAGGTAAGCGTCATCACAAAACACGTAGGTAAGATCACCAAGCTCATGGTTTTCGTGCAGGATAATTTTAGAGATCCAGTGGCTAAGCGCCTTGGTGTCTTCAATATTAAAGTCTGTTTCTGAGTAAAATTCAATCATTGTTTTTCTTAAAATAGGATTGCACCTTTTCTTTATATTCTTGACGCAAAGGAAGCGCTTCTCGATTTAAAATTTCAGTAGTATTAAAATATTTTTTGATTTGGTCTGTAGATAAGCCCGTTGTGTTATTATATGTTTTTCTATTACTTGTAGATTCGCGCCTAGACTCTTGCCCTTGTTTTAAATCTGCTTCTTTTAGTTTTAATAGTTCATACTGCAGGTTAAGCATTTTCTCTAAAGTACCCCGGTTAAAACCCTTATCTAGGAGTTGTTGCTCAATACCCTGCATTTTTTTTATTAGTTCTCCCCCAAGACCCTCAAGGCCTAATTTATTGAGTCTATCTTCCAGGTCTTGGCGTAGTTGCTGCTGCTGTTTATAAATCTCAAAGAGCTCGGCTTCATTGTTTTCGCTTTGGTTGGCTGGGGAAGCTTTTGGTTGGTTGCCGGGTTTGCCGTTGCCTCCCTCGCCTTGACCTTGGCCTTCTCCCTGTCCATCGCCCCGCCCTACACCTTTAC
>JABHYI010000256.1 GCA_018656255.1 Bacteroidota bacterium | reverse complement strand
ATTATACTTGGGTTGGTATTTTTTAATAAGGTTGTTTTCCAGCAACAGAGCATCTGTTTCTGTGGCAACCACAATGTGTTTAATGTCAACAATTTGTTTAACAAGTATGCGCGTGCGAGCAATTTCATGGGTTTTATTGAAATAAGAACCCACTCTTTTTTTTAAGTTTTTTGCTTTCCCTATGTATAAAAGTTGCCCGTCTTTATCATAATACTGATACACACCAGGGGTTTGGGGTAGGGTAGAAACTTGTAGCGCTACAGGTGCTTGTGCCATAGGGTAAAGATAAAAGCATTTTATGATAATGACAGGTATTCTCTTATGAAATTAACCCATCTATTATTTAACCCTAGAGGGTGGCTTTTTAGAAAATAAAAGCTGATTTTTTAGTACATTGCAACAACCAAGATACCATAGATGAACATTGCTATTCTTTCTCGAGCAGAACAACTGTACTCCACACAAAGCCTTTTAAAAGCGGGAGAGGTTCAAAATCATGATATAGAAATCATTGATCCTGCCTACTGTAATTTAATGATCGTAAACAACAAAGCTGTTTTACAGTACCACGATCAAATCATTGATGATCTGGATGCTATTATTCCTAGAATTGGCGCATCAAACACATACAAAGGCGCATCTATTGTGAGACATTTTGAATCTATGGGGGTTTTTAGTATTGCATCTTCACAAGGCATTATTAACTCTAGAGATAAGTGGACCTGTTTTCAAATACTAGCACAAAAAGGCATTGCAATGCCTAAAACTACGCTAGGCGCTCACCCCTATCTAGAAGATTTTGTTAAAGATTTTGGAGACAAACCTATTATTATTAAAATGCTTGAAGGCACCCACGGCCAGGGAGTTATTTTATGCGAAAACTTTAAAAATGCACTAGCTACAGCCCAGACCCTCCAAGTCGCAGGGGTTAAATTTGTAATGCAAGAATTCATTGAAGAGTCTCAAGGCACAGATAGTAGAGCCTTTGTTGTAGACGGAGAAGTGGTAGCGTCTATTAAAAGGCAATCTAAAGATGGAGATTTCAGGTCTAACCTGCATCAGGGAGGCAGTGCAAGTGTGATACAATTATCACAGCCAGAAAAGCAATTGGCAGTTGCCTCAGCAAAAGCGTTAGGTTTACATGTCTGTGGTGTAGATATATTGTCTTCAAAAAGAGGCCCTTTGGTCTTGGAGGTAAACTCTACCCCAGGGCTAGAAGGTATAGAAACTGCTACAGGGGTTGACGTATCAGGAAAAATTATAGCATTTATAGAACAGCAAAAAAAATAATTCGTTCTCGTTTTTATGGCATATAACAATACAGATCTGGTTATTCTTGGTGAAAAAATAGCCTTAGGACAAAGTAAAACCATCAATTTCAGCTTTGCAAAACTCTACACCTCAAGCAAAGTAGAAATTCCTGTTATCATTCAGCGCGCTAAAACTCCTGGACCAACGGTTCTTATCACAGCAGGTATACATGGAGACGAAATTAACGGAGTAGAGATTGTACGGCAAATAATTGCAAGAAAAATCAACATTCCTTTTTCTGGCACTACCATCTGTATTCCTATTTTAAACACATTTGGATTTTTAAATGCAGATAGAGCTTTCCCAGACGGTAGAGACCTAAACAGGGTTTTCCCTGGCACTAAAACAGGGTCATTGGCCAGTAGAGTGGCTTATTATTTCACCAAAGAAATACTGCCCTTTGCAGATTATTGTCTGGATTTTCATACGGGAGGTGCACAGCGCTTTAACGCTCCTCAGATACGCATCACTCCAAAGAACCCTGAACTTTTAAAATTAGCCTCCATATTCAATGCTCCTTTTACGGTGCATGTGTCAAATATTTCAAAATCATACAGAACAACCTGTCATAAAATAGGAACTCCTATTTTACTTTTTGAAGGAGGAAAATCACAAAGCAGTAATAAAAACATTGTCACGCAAGGTGTAGATGGAGTAATGCGCGTTTTAGACCATCTAGGGATGCTAAGCTCAAGCATTGAAGTGCCTAAAAAAAAGAGTCCTACTATAGTTATTAAGACCAGCAAATGGATTAGAGCACAAAAAAGTGGGCTATTACATCTTAAAATTCCTTGTAATAAATATGTTGAGAAAGGAGAATTTTTAGCTACCATTACAGATCCTTATGGCACAATGCGCTTTAAGGTATTGGCGCCAAATAATGGGTATATTATAAATGTAAACCAGGCCCCTATTGTATATCAGGGAGATGCCATTTTTCATATATCTACAAAAAGCAACACTATTGAACAGGCCCTACAAGAAGACAAAAAACAATGACCAAAGAAACACTTAGACAACACTACAAAACCCTTAGAGCTTCCTTGGGCACAAAAGCTGTTGCAGATCAAAGCCTTGCCATTGCAAACCGGGTGTTACAATTACCCATTTGGGAGTACACCAATTACCATATTTTTTTACCTATAGAAAATAAAATAGAGGTAGATACTAGCTATTTGCTGAGTGTTTTGCAAGGAAAAGATAAAAGTGTTATTCTTTCAAAATCTAATTTTGACACCCACACCTTGCAACACATTTTGTTGCAAGAAAATACCCGTATTGCTCTCTCAAAATTTGGCATTCCAGAACCTCAACAAGGTGTTGAAATTTTGGCCCCTAGCATAGATGTAGTTTTTGTGCCGCTACTTGCTTTTGACAAAAAGGGGCATAGGGTAGGATATGGAAAAGGATTTTATGATCGGTTTTTAAAACAGTGTGCTCCACAGGCCCGCTTTGTTGGACTTTCGTTTTTTGAGGCAGAAAACAAGATACCAAGCGACTCACATGATATTGCTCTTGATTACTGTGTCACTCCAAAAAACACCTATACTTTTTAATATTTTAAAAAAGTTTCTAGACAAGGATACCGTCTACTTCGGAAATGTCTTTTTATTAAACACAATGAGCATTCCAACACCAGTGCTAATGGCAACATCAGCAACATTAAATACAGGATCAAAAAAAGTAAAGCGTTCTCCTCCCCAAATAGGTATCCAGTTAGGCAATACACCGTCGTATAGCGGAAATGAAAGCATATCTACAACTTTACCATGAAACAGCGTGCCGTATGGCTGATCTGCAAAGGCAGTTGCAACATTGGCATAACTTGCGTCAAAGATAAGTCCATAAAATACAGAGTCAATAATATTTCCCAGAGCGCCAGCAAAGATTAAGGCAACAGCACAAAGAAGTATCCCTGCACTTTTTTTTCTGGCGCTATCCCAAAGCCAATACCCTATTCCACATATAGCAACAAGCCTAAACAATGTGAGTATTAATTTACCGTAAGTTCCAGGTATTTTTGCTCCCCATGCCATACCATCATTTTCAACAAATAAAATCCTAAACCAAGAAAACACGCCCACTTCTTCATGAAGCTGAAAGGTTGTTTTTATATAAACTTTAGAAATTTGATCAATTAACAAGATCAAAATAATAAGAAGTATGGATTTTTTTAAGGTCATGGCAGCTAAATAACGTAGACAAAAATAACATTATTATTTGATTTAAATCATGGGGGCAAGCCCTCCTTTTATAGCACTGAGCACACCTTTTAAAATAGTTACAATTGTTTGGTTTAAACTCAAAAAGACCCTACTGGCAGGTAAGGTCTTTTGTATTAGTTAATTGTGTGCAAGTATGGCTACTGCATATTTTTAGCCTCTATACTTAGAGTAGCATGAGGGACTAGTTTTAGACGCTCAGGGTTGATTAGTTTTTTTGTAACTCTACAAACTCCGTAGGTTTTATTTTCTATTCTAATTAATGCATTTTTAAGATCACGAATAAATTTTTCTTGACGTATGGCTAGTTGAGATGAGGTTTCTTTACTCATTACTTCACTCCCTTCGTCAAATGCCTTAAATGTTGGAGAGGTGTCATCTGTACCATTATTACTGTCATTCCTGTAGGCGCTTTTCATAAGCTCTAATTGTTCTTGAGCGGTAACAATTTTCTCTTTTATAAGAGTTCTAAAAGCTTCTAACTCTGCGTCATTATATCTAGTTTTAACATCTGCTGCCATAAGGATTTAATTTATTTATTAATACTCAATTTTGTTTGGATACCATCAAACGAAATTTCGGTGCCGTGTTCCATTTCTACTTTAAATGAAAGGGTATCGGTTAGGGTTTCTTCTTTAATATATTCAAGATTTTGCGCAACTGCGGTATCTAGCGTTTCGCAAGACAACAAACTTACATGGATTCTATCGGTTACTTCAAAACCAGAGTCTTTACGCAGGTTTTGAATACGGTTCACAATTTCTCTTGCTATTCCTTCATTTTTTAATGTTTCAGAAATAGTAACATCTAGCGCAACTGTTATCCCGTTGCTATTGGCAACCAACCATCCCTCAATATCTTGAGAGCTAATTATGACATCATCCAAGGTCAATGTAGTACTTTTTTCTGAAATTTTAATAGCCATCTGGCCTTCTTTTTCTAACAAATTAATCTGGTCTTGACCAAGCTGCATAATAACAGCCGCTACCGCCTTCATGTCTTTTCCAAAACGAGGTCCTAGCTTTTTAAAGTCTGGCTTAATTTGTTTGACCAATATCCCAGAATCTTCATCAATAAGTTCTATTTCCTTGACATTCACTTCACTTTTAATCAAATCGCTAACGGCTTGAATTTCTTCTCTTGCCATGGCGTCTAAAACAGGCACCATTATTTTTTGTAGCGGTTGGCGTACTTTTATTTTTTCTCTTTGTCTTAATGATAAAACCAAAGAGGATATCGTCTGGGCTTTTTGCATTCTTGCCTCCAAGGCGCTATCAATTAATGAAGTGTCTGCAACCGGGAAATCTGTTAAGTGAACAGAAATTTTTACTTCATTTTTTGACACCACAGCCACTAAATCTTTGTAAAGCCTGTCCATGAAAAACGGCGCTATTGGCGCCCCCAATTTGGCAACAGTCTCTAGGCAAGTATACAGTGTTTGGTAGGCAGATATTTTATCTTCCCCATAGCTTCCTTTCCAGTAACGTCTTCTGCTTAAACGTACAAACCAATTACTTAAGTTCTCACCAACAAAATTTTGTATTGCTCTTGCGGCTTTGGTAGGTTCGTATTCTGTGAAAGCCTGATCAACGGTTAAGATAAGTGTATTGAGTTCACTCAGTATCCAGCGGTCAATTTCTGGACGTTTTTCTATAGCAATAGCTGGTTCACTGTAAGTAAAACCATCTAAATTGGCGTATAGAGCAAAGAAATTATAGGTGTTATACAGGGTACCAAAAAACTTGTTTCGAACCTCTCCAATACCATCGATATCAAACTTAAGGTTGTCCCAGGGGTTGGCATTACTAATCATGTACCAGCGTGTTGCATCTGGTCCGTATTTGTCTAGGGTTTCGAAAGGGTCTGTGGCATTTCCAAGACGTTTAGACATTTTTTGTCCGTTTTTATCTAAGACCAATCCATTACTAACTACATTTTTATAGGCAACATCATCAAAAATCATGGTAGCAATTGCGTGAAGTGTATAAAACCAGCCACGTGTTTGATCTACTCCTTCAGCTATAAAATCTGCCTTACGCCAAATATTTTCTACTTTTTCTTTGTTTTCGAATGGGTAATGCCATTGAGCATATGGCATAGAGCCAGAATCAAACCAGACATCAATTAAATCTGCCTCTCGCTTCATGGGTTTACCACTGGCCGAGACTAGGGTAATTTTATCTACAATGTTTTTATGAAGGTCTATTTTGTTGTAATTTTCTTCAGAGTAATCACCCACAACAAAATCTTGGTAAATATCTTTTTGTAAAACCCCTGCCGTGACTGCCTTTTGCATTTCGGTCTTCAGCTCCTCTATGCTACCCACAATAATTTCTTCTGTGCCATCTTCTGTGCGCCATAAAGGCAAAGGAATTCCCCAATAACGTGAACGAGATAAATTCCAATCATTAGCGTTGGCTAGCCAATTCCCAAAACGTCCTTCTCCAGTTGCTTTTGGCTTCCAGTTAATGGTTTTATTTAATTCGTGCATGCGGTCTTTAAAGTTGGTCACTTTAATAAACCAAGAGTCTAGAGGGTAGTATAATATAGGCTTATCTGTACGCCAGCAGTTGGGATAACTGTGCACGTATTTTTCTACTTTAAAAGCCTTATTCTCTATTTTTAACTTAATAGCAAGCTCTACATCTACAGATTTATCTGGGGCTTGACCATCATCATAATATTCGTTTTTTACATACTTTCCAGCAAATTCTCGTAGCTCTGGCCTAAACTTTCCTTGTAAATCTACAAGTGGTACTAGGTTTTCATTGGCATCTTTCACCAACATAGGAGGCACCTGCGGAACCGCTTGTTTGGCTACCATAGCATCGTCTGCGCCAAAAGTAGGAGCTGTATGCACGATCCCTGTACCGTCTTCTGTGGTTACAAAATCTCCAGCAATCACCCTAAAGGCGTTTGCTACGCCCGCATCTGGTGTTGCGTAGTCTAGCAACTGTTCATACCTAATTTCTAATAAATCACTCCCCTTACATTGAGCAGCAATCAAGTAAGGAATTTTTTTATCTTCTTTCTTGTAATTTGATACTACAGCAGCATCTTGAGTTTGCTCGTATTTTCCGGTAAATTGTTTTGCTACTAAGTTTTTGGCTAGAATTACATGAATTGGCTCAAAGGTGTATTGGTTATAGGTTGCAACAACCACATAATCAATCTTTGACCCAACGGTTAATGCCGTGTTTGAAGGCAATGTCCATGGAGTGGTTGTCCAGGCAAGAAAGTGAAGGTGATCAAACTTCTTTAAGAAATCTGGAAGGGAACGCTCTACCGCTTTAAACTGGGCCACAACGGTGGTGTCTGTAACATCTTGATAGGTTCCGGGCTGGTTTAACTCGTGGCTACTTAGACCGGTTCCTGCCTTTGGAGAATAAGGCTGTATGGTATATCCTTTATATAATAAATCTTTATTGTAAATCTGCTTTAATAGCCACCATACACTCTCCATGTATTTTGGCTTGTAGGTAACATAAGGATCCTGCATGTCTACCCAATACCCGTAACTTTCGGTTACTTTGTTCCAGACATCTGTGTACTTCATCACAGCTTTTCTACAAGCAGTATTATAATCTTCCACAGAAATTTTAGTGCCAATATCCTCTTTGGTAATCCCAAGTTGCTTCTCTACTCCAAGCTCAATGGGAAGGCCATGGGTATCCCATCCTGCCTTACGATCTACCTTGAATCCTTTTTGAGTTTTATAGCGACAAAAAATATCCTTGATGGCACGGGCCATTACGTGATGAATCCCCGGCAATCCATTTGCAGAGGGAGGCCCCTCAAAAAAAACAAAAGGTGTTGCTCCTTCACGAATGGAAATACTCTGCTCGAAAACGTGCTGTTCTTTCCAGAAATCGAGTATTTCTTCTCCTAGTTTTGGGAGATCTAAGCCTTTATATTCTTTAAATTTTGTGCTCATTTTGCAAGATCGCGGTAGCGAGTAATTAAGTTTCCAAAAAACAGGAAGCTTGTTAGTAAAACTATGAATTGTTTAAGGCAGCAAATTTAATCAATTTTAACTAAAAAATAAATGGATTCTCTCACAGAGAAATATCTATAAATATACCGTATTGCTTCAGGCTTTAAAATAAGTTCTCTGGTATTTTTATATATTAATTCAAAAAAATAATTTGATGCTAAAAATAATTTTAGTAGCCTTAAAAAAGGGCCTATTTTTGTGGTGCATAAAATCTATATTTCATGAATATATTAGTCTTAGGATCTGGAGGGAGAGAACATACTTTTGCCTTTCAATTAGCAAAAAGTAGCCGTTGTGAAAATCTTTTTGTAGCCCCTGGTAATGCAGGAACTGCAGCAATTGCAACAAACATTAACCTATCTGTTACAGATTTTGAAGCCATAAAACAGTGTGTGGTAGACAATAACATTAACATGGTCGTGGTAGGCCCAGAAGATCCACTTGTGCAGGGCATTGTAGATTATTTTGCTAGCACCCCTGAGTTACAAGAGGTTCAAATTATTGGTCCTTCACAAAAAGGAGCTTTGCTAGAAGGAAGTAAAGAGCGTGCTAAAGAATTTATGATGGCCCACAATATTCCAACGGCAGGGTATGCAAGTTTTACTCCACAAACATTAGCCGCAGGAAAACAGTTTCTAGAAACCTTAAAAGCGCCCTATGTATTAAAAGCAGATGGGCTAGCTGCCGGGAAAGGTGTTTTAATTATTCAAGATCTTGATCAGGCTAAAGCCTCTTTAGAAGAAATGTTGGCGGGTCAATTTGGCGCAGCTAGTAATAGGGTTGTTATTGAAGAATTTTTGGACGGTATAGAACTAAGTATTTTTGTGCTCACAGATGGTAAAAACTACAAAGTATTGCCTACTGCCAAAGATTACAAACGCATTGGTGAGGGAGATAAAGGATTAAATACAGGAGGTATGGGAGCCATTTCTCCGGTGCCTTTTGCAGATGATGTGCTCATGCAAAAAATTGAGCAGCGCATTGTAATACCAACTGTGGAAGGCCTGCAAAAAGAGAATATAGATTACAAGGGTTTTGTGTTTATTGGTTTAATAAAAGTAGGTGATGACCCTTTTGTAATAGAATACAATGTGCGTATGGGAGATCCAGAAACCGAGGTTGTTTTACCAAGAATAAAAACAGATTTGGTAGCTGTATTTGAGGCTACCTATAAGCAAACCCTAGACAGCTTACATTTTGAAATAGACACTAGAGCCGCCGCAACTGTTATGTTGGTCTCTGGCGGTTATCCTGAGGCTTATGAAAAAGGAGCTGTAATTTCTGGTCTTGAGAATGTTTCAGACTCTTTATT
>JABHYI010000253.1 GCA_018656255.1 Bacteroidota bacterium | reverse complement strand
GGAGATTTATACGGTTTTTTTCAAGAAATTTTAAATAGTTAACAAGAAAGTAATACACTTCTCTTACTACCTTTTACTCGTACCTCAAACTCTCTATAGGGTCAAGTCTCGCTGCTTTAACGGCTGGATAAGCGCCAGCGAGAACAGCTACCACAAATGTGATGATTGTTGCCCAGACCATCGCTACAATGGGTAGGGTAAATTCAAAATCAAAAGCAGCAGCAAATCCAATACCTGTAAGCACCCCTAGGATAATTCCAAGTATAGAACCAAATTGACCAATGACAATGGTTTCAATTAAAAATTGAGTTGATATGGTGCCATTTTTAGCACCTAAAGCTTTACGTACGCCAATCTCTCTAGTTCTCTCTGTTACAGAAACTAGCATGATGTTCATGAGCGCTATTGAGGAGCCTAAGATTGTAATGATGCTTATGATCCAGGCTGCGGTCTCTAATACCCCACCAATATCTGATGCCCGCGCTAATAGGTCATCACTTCGTAAGATTCCAAAGTTTTTTTCTTCAATAGGACTTAGCCCTCTAATGTTCCTAAATAAAACCAAAGCTTCATCTTGGGCTCCTTGCATCATTGCTTTGTCTACCACTTTTATACTAATGGTGTAGTTTATGTTTGGCTGGGTAAATATTCCTCGCGCAACTTGTATAGGTAGTAACACTTTTAAATCTTGGTTATTTCCAAAGGTAGCTCCCTTGGATTCTAGTATACCAATGATTTTGAATTTCACACCACGAATACTTATGGTTTTATTTAAAGGGTTTTCATTTTCAAAAAGACTTTTCAAAAAATCTGAACCAATAAGGCACACTTTGGTATTGTTTTGAATATCAAAAACAGTAAAGTTTCTTCCTTGATCTACTAGGGTTCCGGTGTTGTCTAGGTAGTTTTCATTTACCCCATACACTTGTACCTCTGGGTCTGTCTTATTGCCTTCATACCGAACCTCTGCAGATCCAGTTCCAGCAAATGAGACAGAAGTACTTGTAAAAGGATACTCATATGTATCTATGAAATTACGCACATCATCATACCTAATGATAGGGTTAATTTTTTTGCGCTCACCTCGGCCTCCTCGATTTACAGAAAATTCATATCGTTCTATATTAAAGGTATTACTTCCCATAGAAGCAAAATTACCCGCAATGTTAGTTTCAAGTGCTTTTACAGCACTTAAAATCCCTACAAGAGACCAAATGCCAATTCCCATAATCACAATAGTTAAAATGGTTCTGAGCAATTGTGTTTTTATAGAGTCTAGTGCAATGCGCACATTTTCGCGAAACAGTGAAAACATAAATTAGTAATTTGTTGTTAGACTAAGGTCTTTGGGTAAAGTTACAGTTTTGTATGACATTAACTTAAAAATTTACAAAGTGCTTGTCAAATGTTAATACTATGTATAAATTTAGCCTTACAATACTAGTAGAAGACCGCGCTAATTATGATATTTGTATTTTAAAGACAGTACCATGAAACCATCTATTCCAAAAGGAACCCGTGATTTTTCTCCAACTCAAGTAGCTAAGCGCAACTATATTATGGACACCATAAAGCGTCATTTCTCTTGTTTTGGTTTCCAGGCTATAGAAACACCTAGTTTCGAGAAGAGTGAAACCCTTATGGGAAAATATGGTGACGAAGGGGATCGTTTAATATTTAAAATTCTTAACAGCGGTGATTATTTAAAAAAAGCCACCGACGCTTTATTAATAAATAAAGAAAGCCAAAAACTAACTGGACAAATTAGTGAAAAAGCACTTAGGTATGATCTAACCGTACCGTTTGCTAGATACGTTGTGCAGCACCAAAATGATATTACATTTCCATTTAAAAGATACCAAATACAACCTGTGTGGCGTGCAGATAGACCTCAAAAAGGACGATTTAGAGAGTTTTACCAATGTGATGCAGATGTGGTTGGGAGCACTTCCTTATTACAAGAAGTGGAGTTGGTACAATTGTATGATGCAGTTTTTACAGATCTTTCACTAAAAGGAACTGTAATAAAGATGAACAATCGTAAAATACTAGCTGGTATAGCTCAAGTAATAGGTGCAGAAGATAAGCTTATTGATTTTACTGTTGCCTTAGATAAACTTGACAAAATAGGAGCAGAGGGTGTTAAAAAAGAAATGCTAGAAAAAGGAATAACACAAGATGCAATTGCTAAAGTACAGCCTTTATTTACCATGCAAGGGGATGTAAACCAGCAATTAGAAAGCCTAAAAGATATGCTCGCATCCTCCCAAATAGGAATGCAAGGTATACAAGAGTTGGAGTTTATTGTTACTCATGTTACAGCCTTAGAATTGCAAACAGCTAGCCTAGCCATTGATGTTACCTTGGCTAGAGGTTTAAACTACTATACAGGAGCTATTTTTGAGGTGAGTGCTCCACAAGGTGTTACTATGGGAAGTATCGGTGGAGGGGGGCGTTATGATGATCTCACAGGTATTTTTGGTTTAAAAGATGTTAGTGGTGTTGGTATCTCTTTTGGGTTGGATAGAATCTATTTAGTTCTTGAAGAACTTGAGTTATTTCCAGAAACCGCATCTGCAAATACAGAGGTGTTGTTTTTTAATTTTGGAAAATCAGAGGCCATATTCGCTATGAAAGCCATCAAGCAATTAAGAAGCAATGGAATCTCTGCAGAGTTGTACCCAGATACTGCAACCAATCAAAAGAAAGAAAGAAAACAACTCACCTACGCAGAGCGAAAAGGTATATTATATGGTGTTTTAATAAAAGAACAAGATATTAAGGATAATACCTACACCCTTAAAAACATGCAAACAGGTGATAAACAATCACTAAGCCTTGAGAATTTAATTAAAATACTAGCGTAAGTTTTTCATAAATAACAAAAGCCCATACATCTGTATGGGCTTTTTTTTTGTAGCGAGGAGCAGACTTGAACTGCCGACCTCTGGGTTATGAATCCAGTGCTCTAACCAGCTGAGCTACCTCGCCAAATGTTACTGGTTGTGCTTTGTTATGCATTATGTATACCAAAGCGGCTGCAAAGATAAAAACAAAATAATGTAGGGCAAACAATCCACCATTTTTTATTCTATTTTATTTCTGTTAAAATTTCTGAAGAAATAAACCGTACATTTGTCGCTCATTAAGAATAGGTTCTTGCCTATTCTTTTAACATTATTTATGTCATTTCAATCACTAGGGCTCTCTGATGCCTTGCTTAAAGCAATTAGCAAAAAAGGATACACTACACCAAGTCCAATTCAACAAAAAGCAATCCCCAAAATACTTGACGGTAGAGACGTTTTAGCCTCTGCTCAAACTGGAACAGGAAAAACTGCTGGCTTTACATTACCAATGCTACAACAGTTTTTAGCTAAACCCGGCCAGCATCAAGGAAGAAGAAAAATAAAATCTTTAATCTTAACTCCAACTAGAGAACTTGCTGCGCAGGTACTTGAAGATGTTAAGACCTACTCAGAGTTTACAGATCTTAAAAGTACGGTAGTATTTGGTGGCGTTAACGCCAATCCTCAAATAAAAACACTGCGCCAAGGCGTGGATATATTGGTAGCTACACCTGGTAGGTTACTAGATTTGCATAATCAAGGTGTTATTAATTTTTCTGGAATTCAGTTCTTGGTTTTGGATGAGGCAGACAGAATGCTAGACATGGGTTTTTTAAGAGACATAAAAAGAATTTTAGCGCTGTTGCCAAGTAAACGCCAAAACCTGTTATTTTCTGCAACTTTTTCAAAAGAAATCAAAACCCTTGCAAATAGCTTTTTAAATAATCCTGCTATGGTGGAGGCAGCTCCACAAAATACAACTGCAGAGAAAGTAGATCAAATAATTTACAGAACTAACAAAGGCTTAAAAACTAATCTTGTAATCAAACTCATAACGGAAGGAAACTGGAATCAAGTATTGGTATTTACTAGAACTAAACATGGCGCCAACAAGCTATCACAAAAATTAGAAAAAGCAAACATTAAAGCTGCGGCCATACACGGTAATAAAAGTCAGGGAGCAAGAACAAGAGCACTCGCTGGTTTTAAAGAGGGTAGCATATCTGTTTTGGTAGCTACAGATATCGCAGCACGCGGTCTTGATATTCCATTGCTTCCTCATGTAATAAACTTTGAGTTGCCTAACATACCAGAAGATTATGTTCACAGAATAGGACGTACAGGTAGGGCGGGAGCCAGTGGAAAAGCAATTTCCATAGTAAGCGTTGATGAATATGCTTATGCAAGAGGTATAGAAAAGTTGCTTAAAATTAAGCTTGAAAGCACTGTAATACCTGGTTTTGAACCAACCGAATCACTACATGACGTAGAAGCTAAAAAAGCAGAAAACAAAGCTGCACATAATAGAGGAAGACGCAACAATAATCGTTCTCAACCAAGTTCATCTTCTCAAGATGGCGCCAAAAAGAGACGTAAATTTAGAAGATAGTATACTGCCATAGCGATAAGAATATTCTATTACTGCCAGATATTATTTCTTAGGCGTAAATAATAGGTTTCTTTCTTTTGGTTTTTATATTTAATATCTATATTGGACTAACTAACAAACAACAATGGAAGAAAAAATAAAATATGAAATGGAAATTCCAATACAAGTTTCCCCTTCATTATTGTACACGTATATATCTACACCATCTGGACTCTCTGAATGGTATGCAGATAACGTAAACTCTAGAGGAGAAAATTTTGAATTTATTTGGGATGGTGCCGAAGAAAAAGCTGTTTTGCTAACAAAAAAGAACGCCGAACGAATTAAATTTAGGTGGGATGTAGATGCAGGTACAGATTATTATTTTGAATTGCGTATTCAAGTAGATGAGATTACCAAAGATGTTTCACTAATGATCACAGACTTTGCTGAGGATGGTGAAGTTGAAGAGGGGAAAATGCTTTGGGAAAACATGGTTTCTGAGCTAAAACAAATATTGGGATCAACCTAAAAAATAAATATAGATACTCGTATCTTTGTGCCACTCTATAATAAATTAGAGTGGCATTTTTTTATGATAAATTTAAATGGTACCATTCTCGAAAAGCACAAGGCAGCTATATCTATTTCTAATAGAGGGTTAAATTATGGCGACGCGCTTTTTGAAACCCTCCGCGTTAGCGGGGGTAAAATTTATTTTTGGGAGGATCATTACTTTAGGCTAATGGCCTCTATGCGTATATTACGCATGGAAATTCCTATGAATTTTACTCAAGAATACTTAGAGAAGCAAATTTTAGCAACCATAGAGGCTAACGGCGCTATAACTGGGGCCTATAGAGTTAAAATTCTTGTATGGCGCCAAGAAGGTGGTTTTTATAGCCCAACAATTAACGAAATTCAATTTTCCGTAGCGTGTAGTGATTTACAAAATCCTTTTTACTTATTAAGGCAAAATCAGTACGAAGTAGAACTATTTAAGGATCATTACATTACATCAGGACTACTCTCAACATTAAAAACAAATAATAAAGTCATAAACGTTTTGGGCAGTATTTATGCTAAAGAAAATAAGTATGATAATTGCTTACTTTTGAATGAAAAAAAGCAAATTGTAGAAGCCTTAAACGGAAATATTTTTTTAGTAAAAGGGGATACTATAAAAACCCCACCACTTAAAGATGGTTGTTTAAAAGGCATAATGCGTAAACAAATTCTCGACATCCTGGCTGATTTGTTCGATTATGATGTGCAAGAAGTATCTATATCACCTTTTGAATTGCAAAAGGCCGATGAAATGTTTGTCACCAACGTAATTACAGGAATTCAATCTATCACAAAGTATAGAAAGAAACAATACACCAACATTATAGCAAAAGAATTATTGG